>JAJNDL010000350.1 GCA_021156385.1 Moraxellaceae bacterium
CACCTTCCAGACCTTCCTGCGCGGCCGCGGCATCAAGGTCCTCGCCGAGGCGCTGCTGCCGGACGAGGTCTGCCGCAAGGTGCTGAAGCTGCCGGCGAAACAGCTGGTGCGTGCCTACCAGGACTTCGTCACGGGCTCGGTGGCGGCCGGCATGGTCGGCATCAACATCAACGTCGCCAACGTCGTCGCCGCCATGTACACGGCACTCGGCCAGGACATCGCCTGCGTGCACGAATCGGCGCTCGGCCAGCTCCACATCGAGCTCACCGACGAAGGCGACGCCTACTGCACCATGACCATGCCCGCGCTGGTCATCGGTACCGTGGGCGGCGGCACCAACCTGCCGCAGCAGCGCGAGTGCCTGGAACTGCTGCAGTGCGCCGGTCCCGGCAATGCGCACAAGCTGGCCGAGATCATCGCCTCCTGGTGCCTGGCGCTGGACATCTCCACGCTTTCCGCCATCGCCGCCGACCAGTTCGCGCGTGCCCACGAGAAGCTGGGTCGCAACCGCCCGGTCAATTACCTCAAGCTTGGCGATCTGAATGCCGAGTTCTTCGGCAACGTGCTGCACCGTGACGTGACCGGGCTCGAGACGCTCAAGACCGAGAGCAAGGGCTCCAGCATCATCACCGAACTCACCGGCCACAAGGTCAACAAGCTGGTCGGCCACTTTCCCTTCACGCTGCACACCGCCGACGGCGAGATGATGCCGGTGATGACCAAGGTCAAGCCGCTGGATGCCGAAGTCATCCTCATGCTGGGCAGCATGGCCTCGCTCTGCGACGCGCGCCTGGCGCAGGAGTTCAAGCACTTCCGCGAGCAGATCGGCTTCAAGGGCTGTCATGTGCGCGAGCTCGGCGTGATGAGCCAGCGCGATCCGCGCTTCGTGCGCCATGCGCCGCTGACCTACGGTGTCGTGCAGGACGAGGAGCGCGAAGCCTATGTGCTGGTCTCGGAATACCTGCAGGGCCTGGAGCAGATGGACAGCGCCGACGACACCAGCGGCTGGGACCGCGAGCACCTCGACGCTGCCATCCGCGGCATCGCCGAAGTGCACAGCATCTGGTACGGCCGCGAGGCTGAGCTCATCGCCCAGCCCTGGCTGGTCGACTACCCGACCGCCGCCGGCATGACTGAAAAACGTCGCCTGTGGGAGCTGCTGGGCGCGCATGCGCGCGAGGAATTCCCGGAGTGGTTCAGCGAGCAGGACCTCGAGGTCTACCGCGCCATCGTCAACGACATCGGCAGCTGGTGGGCCGATCTCGAAAAGATGCCGCGCACGCTCATCCACCACGACTTCAACCCGCGCAACGTCGCCTTCCGCCGCCAGGACGGCGAGCTTACGCTCTGCGCCTACGACTGGGAGCTGGCCACATTGCACCTGCCGCAGCGCGACCTCGTCGAGCTGCTCGCCTTCACCCTGCACGATCCCGTCGACCCGGCCGAGATCGACCACTATCTCGAGCTGCACCGCAGCGAGCTGGAAAGGCACAGCGGCAAGGCCATCGACGCGGCGGAATGGCGCTACGGCTACAAGCTGGCGCTACGCGACCTGCTGGTGAACCGCATGCCCATGTACATGATGGCGCACACCTTCCGCCATTACGCCTTCATGGAGCGCACCTATCGTACTTTCCGTGCGATGCTGGTGCTGGAAGGGGTGCGCGTGTCATGAAGCAGTTCATCCATGCGCAGGCCGAGGCGCTCTTCCTCGCGCCCGAGAAACTCGGCGGCAAGGCCGCCAACCTGGCCTGGCTGAGCCGCGAGGGCCTGCCGGTGCCGCGCTGGTGGGTCATGGACAGCGACGGCTTCCGCGAGCTGCTGGAGAGCAACGACCTCGCCGGCTTTGTCGCGCAGGAACTCGGCACGCTGGCGGCGGACAGCGCGACGCTGGAGGCAGCGTCCGCACGTATCCGCGCGAAGATCCTCGCCGCCACGCTGCCGGTGCCGCTGCTGCAGGAGCTCGCCGAACTCGCCATGGCGCACGACGGCTACTTCGCCGTGCGCTCCTCGGTGCTGGGCGAGGACGCCGAAGGCGCCTCCTTCGCCGGGCAGATGGACAGCTTCCTGTTCCAGCGCGGTACCCGCGCGCTGGCCGAAAGCCTGCTTGCCGTCGCGGCCTCGGCCTTCAATGCGCGCGCCCTGCAGTACCGCCTCGCGCGCGGCCTCGCGCTGACCGACATCCGCAGTGCCGTCATCCTGCAGGAGATGGTGGAGGGCGAGGTCTCGGGCGTCATGTTCACGGCGCACCCGGTCACCGGCAGCCGCCGCCATGCGCTGATCTCCGCCGCCTGGGGCGTGGGCGAGGGCATTGTCGCCGGCATCTGCAACACCGACGAATTCACCGTCGGCCTATGCGACGACGCCATCGACAGCAAGCTGGCCGACAAGGATGTGGCCGTGGTGTTCGCCGCCGGCGAAGGCCGTGGCACCTGCGAGGTGGAAGTCACGGCCTCGAAGCGGCAGGCCGCCGCGCTGACCACCCCGCAGGTGCTGGCCCTGCGCGACCTCGGCCGGCGCATAGCGACGCTGCGCGGCACGCCGCAGGACATCGAGTGGACGCTGCGCGACGGCGCCTTCCACATCCTGCAGACGCGCCCCGTGACGCGCCTGCCGGCGCCGACGGCCCCGGTGGACCGGCGCGTGGTCTTCGACAACTCGAACATCCAGGAGTCGTACTGCGGCGTCACCACGCCTCTGACCTTCTCCTTCGCCAACCGCGCCTACGCCACCGTCTACGAGCAGACCATGCGCGTGCTGGGCGTGTCGGAGCGGGAGATCCAGGCGCACCGCGACATGCTGGACAACATGCTGGGCCTGGTGCGCGGCCGCGTGTACTACAACATCAACAACTGGTATCGCGGCTTGCTGCTGCTGCCGGGCTTCCGCACCAACAAGGCCGACCTCGAGCGCATGATGGGCCTCACCGACCCCGTCGACCTGGTGCAGGACCGCGAGTTCAGCTT
>JAJNDL010000351.1 GCA_021156385.1 Moraxellaceae bacterium
TCCCAGGCAACCGGCACCTGCCGGCGTTCGGCCACGGCGACGGCAGAGCGCACCGCCGACTCCAGCAGCGGCACACCGGGATGCGCCCAGGAGCCACAGAAGAAGACGCGCCGGTCCGGCTCGGCATGGAGTTGGCGCAACTGCGCGAGCGCGGCGTCGGTGCCGTCGTGCACGACGGCGCGCGTCAGCGGCGCCCGCGCCAGCACCGTGTCCGGTGCCGGCTCGAAGAGGGGCTCCCAGGTCTGCAGCACCGGCGGCGTGCCGGGGCGCAGCGTGGCCTCCACGGGATTCACCCAGACCGTGAACATGGAGTCCTGCATGTCGCGCGACACCACGAGATGGCCCTGCACGAAGCGGATGCCGGCCAGCGCGGCGAGCTCGCGCGCAAACTGCTGCTGGTCGAGGAAGCCGGTCTGCGTGGTGGGCGTCGCGACGATCACGCGATCGAACTGTCCGCCCTGGTTGCGCGCATTGCGGACCTCCACGCCGTGCTCGTTGTGCTGCACGCGCGTGACCGGGCTGCCGCTGAAGAAATCGAGGTCGCGTGCCAGCGCATCGACCAGCGCCGGCGTGCCGCCGGAAAGGCGCACGAAACGGTTGCCGTAGATGATGAGCTCGAGGAAGGAGAGCAGCGGCAGCGCCGGCCAGGCGAGCAGGTGCTCCTCGCTGCAGGTGCAGATGGTCTTGAGCACATTCAGCACCGGGCCGCGCCAGAGCGTGGGATCGATGTCGTGCTGCGCGAGGAAGTCGCGCAGCGTGGTGGTTGCGTCCTGCCGCGCGCGCAGCTCGCGCACGGCGCGGGAGAGCTGCCAGAGGCCGCGGATCATGCGCAGCGAGGTCGGGTTCACGTAGCGCAGCGAGCCGATGCCGGGCAGTTGCGTGAAGGGCAGGCGGCTGCTGCGGAACCAGGTCTGGCCGTCCAGCCAGTTGCAGGAGATGAAGGCGTCGACGGCGTAGGTGCCGACGCCGACGTGGTCGGCGAGGCTCAGCACGCTGCCCCAGTGCAGCGGGCTCATGATGCGCAGCGGCACGTCGGTGATGCCGCCGTGCACGGTGAGCGTGTGCGCGTCCATGCCGCGGCGCGGCTGCGATTCGAAGACGGTGACGCTGTGGCCGGCGTCCCGGAAGATCCGTGCGGCGGCCAGGCCGGCCATGCCGCTGCCGACGATCGCGATGGATTCCTGCATGTACTTCCCCTGTCGTAGCGACGAAGGCGCGTCGCCGCGGCGAATGCTGCCACGGAATCGCGGGCAGGGCACGGCCGGGGCGTGGGCGGGATCACGCCGATGGCGTAGGCCTTGGCAGCAGGCCGCCGCGGATGGTCGAATCCCGGTCTCGGGCAGGCGGTGTCACGGGTCGGCCGCACGGGCAGCGGGAAAACGCAGTAGCGGGAAGCAGGGTCATGGAAAAGCGGAAAGTGGCGGCAGTGGTCGTGGTGCTCCTGGTCGTGGTCGCGATCGGGCTGCTGGCATGGGTGTTCCGCCCGCGCCCGGGCTATTACGCCGACATCCCGGCACTGATGGTGGAGCGCTACGGGCGCTACGACGCGGAGCAGAAGGTCTGGGGCGTGCCGGAGACGGGCCGCTTCCATCCGGGCGACGTCGTCTTCACGATCTGCGCGCGCGAAACGGTGCGCAGCGGCGCCACCGAGAAAATCCTGCTCGCCGCCTGCGGCCGCCTTCCGGAAAGCCCCAGCCACGCCGATGCCGGGCGCGTCGATTTCTTCGTACTGGAGAAAGAGGGCGAGGAACTCCATCTCCTGGCGCTGTCCGAGTACAACGACAGCGGCAGCTTCGGCGAGCCGGGCCGGGTGGCGATCATCCGGCTGGGCAAGGCGTTCTGGGGCTTCCGTGTCGATGACGGCTGGACCGGCCAGGGCTACGTGCTCAACGCCACCCGGATCTTCGTGCCCAGCCGGCACGGCATCGAGGAGGCGCTGGCCCTCCGAACCGGCATCGACAACAGCGGCTCGATGGCCTGTGACGAAGAACCTGCCGCCTGCACCTCACTCGAGCGCAAGCTGGTCGTGTTCGACGGCCAGCCCGGCGCCATGACCTGGCCGCTGGTGGTCACCGAGAGCGGCTACCGCGATGGCAAGAACGTCTACGCCGTCTACGAAATCGATTTCGACAAGAGGACCTGGACGTATGTTTATCCGGAGAGCATCGGCTTGGCCGATGAGTAGCGGCGCGACGTGAAAGCGCTGCAAACGCCGCTGGGGGGCGAGTGCCGATATACGCCCGACCCGCGACCATGCGCCGCGTTCCGCCTGCAGGACCGGGCTGCTAGATTCGCCAGAAGGGTTTCTGCATAAGACGGCCATCAACCACACGCCGTGCCGTCTCGCCTCCCTCTCCCTCCGGCTGACCCCCCACCGCTTCCACGCTGATGGCGCCCAAGGCCGCCATGGACGCGCTGCCGAAGCAATCGTCGCTGCCAAGCCGGGATGCGCTGGAGCGCCTGGTCTCCATTCGGGGCTCTTAAGGATTTTGCGTTATAAGGTTGATGTGGTTGCTAACGGTGTATAAGCCCGCCTTTTCTCACAAGCATGCGAGGGCTTATGTCTGCTTATTCTTGTTTGGTTTCTCTTTGCTTGGCTCTAATATTTGCTGATACTTTTCGAAAATCTCGGCGCCTTTCAGGCCTTCTGCTGAGGCCTTTCTCATTTCTGTCAAAAACTCTTGTCTCTTCTTTATGTCTTTTTGCTGGTCCGCTAGCTCACTCTTAAATGCTTCTAGCTCCTTATAGAGGCTTGGATAAAAAATGACGGAGGACAGTGTCATGAAAAAGCAGCCACCTCCTATAAGAAGCGCCACTAATTTAAGTGGTCCCTGCCAAGGAAGGGCTGACAACCCTAATGAAAGGGTTGTTGCGACAAGGAAGGCTATCCAATACCAACATCTTTGAATGCGGATATCGGTAATTGCCTTCAGCTCCCGCTTCTGATCCCTTGTTAGGCCTTCTTGGTTGCAGAGATCGTAATACTTCTGAATCAGTGAATAGACCCAGCCGAGAAGGATTGGCGGCAGAAAAGCAAGCACGCCTGGAAGCTTCCATG
>JAJNDL010000014.1 GCA_021156385.1 Moraxellaceae bacterium
GGCTCGAGCAGCGCACTCGCCATCCCGACCAGCAGCATCACCACCACCAGCCACCAGAACACGCGCAGCAACCAGTGCGACACCGGCAGGGTGCGCTTCCCCGCCCGCAACTGCCCCGTCAGCAGCAACTGCGCGATATACGTCAGCGAGAACCCCAGCACCGCCCCGGCCCGCCGCAGCGCCAGCGCGGCCTGTCCGCCCTCGCCGAGGGCCGCCGTATAGGCGATGACGCAGAGCGCGCCGACGACACCCACCCACATCATGTAGCGCGGCCGGTTGCCGGCCACCCCGAGCCCGCACAGCCATTGCCGCATCAGCACCCAGTACAGCGCCATGGCCGTGGCACCGAGGGTGAGGAAAGGCTTGAAGAGGAGCTTGGCCGGAAGCTGGCGACCGGTGGCGCTGATCGAGGTGCAGTCCAGCCAGTACGGCAGGCACCAGCCCATGACGCCGCTGGCCGAGGCGATCAGCCAGCTCGCGTGGATGGCGAGCAGGAGCAGCAGCGCCGTTGCCAGAGGCAGCGGCCACAACGGGAAGGGCGGCAGCGGACGATGAGTCATGCCCTCAGTAAAGCTGCCGGGCGCCTCCCTCGAAAGTTCCGGCGACAAAAAAGCCCGGCACGGGCCGGGCTTTTTTCAGCAAGCGGGACGCCGCTCAGTTCCAGCCCGCCTTGCGCGGCTCCTGCTGCGCCAGCTCGTAGCAGCGCACCAGCAGGATGGCCACCGTCTGCGAAAACAGCAGGCCGATGAGCTCGAGGCCGGTGAAAGCGGCGAGCCGTGCCGGCACCGGCGCAGCGGCAAGCAGCTTGCCGAGCGCGTCCAGGCCGCTCAGCACCAGGATCAGGCCAAGCATGAGCGCGCAGAGGTTGGCGGCGGCATTCCAGGCCTGCGGCCGGAAGCGCGCCCAGGCCGCCTGCAGTGCGGCAATGGCACCCGTCTCCTCCTGCACCACGATGACGTAGGCCGGCAGCAGTACGCCCATCAGCCAGATGCCGGGCAGGATGAACATCAGCAGGCCGAGCACGATGAGCACGCCCGCCAGGATCTGCACCGCGGCCAGCGTGAACACGGACGGCAGCGCCTCGCGCCAGAGCGCGCCGGTGCCGGTGTCGCCCTTCTGCACCACTGCCAGTGCGTAGCGGATGGTCACGGCCATGGCGGCAAGCCCGGCGACGAACTCCGCCGCCAGCACGAGGATGTCCTTCATCGCCGCCTGCTCGTCGCCGCCGTGCACGGTGAGCAGCCGGTAGTTGGCGAAAAGCAGCAGCGGCAGCAGCGGCAGGAGCCGCACCAGCAGGTGCGTGAGGTGGTGCCAGAAGAAGTACAGGGTTTCGCGCAGACGCTGAAAAACCATCCGGTAAATGTCCCGCTCGGAGTTTTGGGTTTGACAGGCCCGGTAGCGGCTTAGCACCATTCCCGGCCTAGGCCGCGGAAGTGTCTGCTGCAAACCGGCGCGATGCAACCGCCGCGGCAACGCCTCAACAAGGAGAACGAGATGGAAAAGCGCCAAGCGCTGATGATCGCCGTGCTGGCCCTCGTCCTGGCCGCCGGCGGCGGCTTCTGGTGGTTCACCAACCAGGCGGAAGCGCCCGTGGACGCGGCGGTGACCGCCACGCCGCCCGCCGCCGCAGCTCCCGCTCCTGCGACACCGCCGGCCCCGGTCACCGGCCCGGCCGCGACGCCGGCCGAATCCGACGCCGTCGCCCTGCAGGAAGAAGTGCTGGACAAGGAAAAGGCCGAGATCGACGAACTGGCAGCCCGCGCCGCCGACCTGGAAGAGCAGGTCCGCGACGGTGAACTCATCCTCGACGGCAAGGCCAAGCAGATCGAGAAGCTGGAAGCCGAACTCAAGCGGCTGGAGAAGGAAAACGCTGCGGCCAGCAAGAAGAAGTAAGCAACCTGCTGCAAGCGCCGGCGGAGTTCGACAATAGCGCGAGTAGTCCACTTGCGCTGGCGCCGGCGCCTTCTAGCATGAGGTCAAGGAGCGACCCCATGCGCAAACCCTGTCAGATCATTCCCTTCCTGCTGTTCCTGTGCCTGCTGCTGCCGGCTGCCGGCATGGCCCTGCCCGCGTCCGACGTGCGCCTCGACACCGACGCCTGCACGCGCATTTCCACCGGTCCCGGCCCGCACAGCCTGTTGCCGCTGCCCGGCAGCGAACGCCTGCTGATCTCCAGCCATGACCGCCGCGCCTTCGCCAAGCCCGGTGCACTGCTCGAGTACGACGTCCGGCGCAGCCTGCTGCGTACGCTGCCACGGCGCGGCGAGCCGCAGGACCTGGTGCTGCGCCCGCACCACATGGACGTCTCGACGCAGGACGGCGAGAAACGGCTCTACGTCATCAACCATGACGAAGACAGCCCCAACAGCGACCGCCACAGCATTCTCGTCTACCGCATCGAGCCGGACCAGCTCGTCTTCCGCAAACGCCTCGCCGACAAGCTGCTGAGTTCGCCCAACCACCTCTCGGTGGCGCCGGACGGCGACATCTACGTCAGCAACGACCGCCGCGACGGCAAGAGCGTCATGGAGCTGGTCATGCGCCGCAAGCACGCCAACCTCGTGCACTACCGCGAGGGCAAGGGCTGGCAGGTGGTGGTCGACGGCCTCAGCTTTCCCAACGGGGTGAAGGCCGAGGACGAGCGCGTGTTCGCGGTGATGACCTTCGGCAACGCCCTGCTGAGCTGGCCGCGCTACGAGGACGGCCGCCTCGGGCCACGCCAGTCGGTAGTGACGCTGCCGGCGCTGGACGGCCTCAATCCCGGCCCCGACCCCAACACTTGGCTCACCGTTTCGCACGGGCCGCTGCTCGACTTCCTGCGCCACAAGCGCAGCAGCGACCACCGCTCGCCGGCGACGGTGTTCCTGGTCAATGTCGACACCAAGAGCTTCACGCCCTTCTTCGCGGACGACGGGCGCCGCATCAGCGCCATGTCCAACGCCGTGCTGCTGGGCCAGGCGCTCTACATCGGCCAGTCCTTCGACGCCTTCATCCTGCGCTGTCCGCTGAAGACGCGGCAGGCAGAGCGGTAGTCGCGCCTCGCGCCTGACGGGCGCTCCTGCAGGTGGCCGGTACGGGAGGAAGTTCGAGAGTATCCCGGAGGCCCGCAGTCGCAGGAGCGTCGGTCAGGCGCGAGGCCGCAGAAAGCAGAAACGCCCGGTAACGGGCGTTTCTGCTTTCTGCGGCTCGGGGCGCAACAGCCGTTATTCGCCGATGAACACCAGGCTCAGCCAGGGCACGTAGGTGATGACGAGCACCGCCACCAGCAGCACCGCCATGAAGGGCAGCGAGGCGTGCGCCAGTTCCATCACCGGCTTGCGGAAACGGAAGCTGCCGATGACCAGGTTCATGCCCACCGGCGGCATGCAGTAGCCGATCTCCATGGTGGCCAGGAAGATGATGCCGAGGTGCACCGGGTGCACACCGTAGCCCACTGCCATCGGCAGCAGCAGCGGCACCATGATCACCAGCGCCGAGAAGATGTCGAGCATCATGCCCAGCACCAGCAGGAAGGCCGTCAGCGCGAGCAGGAAGACGTACTTGCTGTGGATGTGCTCGCGCACGAGATCGAAGAGCTGGTTCGGGATCTCGGCGTCGATCAGCCAGTTGGTGAAGGCCATGGCCACGCCGACGATGAGCAGCACGCTGCCCACCATCATCATCGCCTCGCGCATGATGCGCGGCAGCTCGCGCGGCTTGATCTCGCGATAGACCAGTACCTGCGTCACCAGCACGTAGAGCGCCGTCACCGCCGCCGCTTCCGAGACCGCAAAGAAGCCGCCATAGATGCCCGCGAACACGAATACCGGCAGCGGCAGCTCCCACTTGGCGTCGGCGATGGCGGCGCGCAGCTCGCCCCACGAGAACTTGTGGAGGGGCACGTTGTTCTGCTTCGTCACGCGCAGGCCGAACAGCGACAGCGCAACGATCATCACTAGGCAGGGCAGCAGGCCCGCGGTGAACACGTCCTGGATGGTGACACCGGCACCGGCCGGCAGCTGCTGCGCGATCACCGCGTAGAGGATGAGCGGCAGCGAGGGCGGCAACAGCAGGCCGAGCGCGCCGGAGCTCGTCACGAGGCCCAGCGAGAAACGGTCGGGATAGCCGCCCATCTTCAGCGCCGGATACAGCATGGCGCCCAGCGCGACGATGGTGACGCCGCTGGCCCCGGTGAAGGCGGTGAGGAAGGCACAGGTCAGGAAGGCCACTACGGGCAGGCCGCCGGGCATCCAGCCCAGCGCGGCGCGCGCCAGGCGCACCAGGCGCTCGGAGGTGCGCGATTCGCCGAGCAGGTAGCCGGCCAGCGTGAACAGCGGCAGCGCCAGCAACAGCGGCGTGTCGACCAGGCGGTAGATCTCCACCGCGATCACGGTGAGCGGCGTGTCGCCGGCGTAGAAGCCGAGCATGGCCGCGGCGGCGATGACGGCGAAGATGGGCGCGCCGGCCAGCGCCGCCAGGATGATGAGGAGGACGAGGAGCAGGATCACGGCAGCTTCCCCTCTTCGAGCGGAATGCCGTGCGCGCTCGCCGGCGCGTCATGGAAGGGCGAAGTGGCGGCCAGCAGGAGGTAGCGCAGCGCGATCACGGCGAAGGCGAAGGGCATGATGCTCTCGCAGACCCAGGTCGGGATGCCGGCGAAGGCCTCGGTCGGCACCTCGTACTCGAGCTTCACGAACTCCAGCGTATACCAGGACAGCGCGCCGCAGATGCCGGCGGTGAACAGCGCATTGAACACGGCCACCCAGCGCGCCGCGCGGTGCGGCAGGAAACGGCCGAGGATGTCGATGCTGATGTGGCGATGCTCGCGGCTCGCCGCCATGGCACCGGCCAGGCCGATCCACAGCACCAGCACGCGCAGGAAGGTCTCGGCCCAGAGGAAACCGCCGTCGAAGCCGTTGCGCAGCACGATCTGCGTGACCGCCACGCCCACCATGGCGAGCAGCAGGCCGACGAGGATGGCGTCCTCCAGCGCATGCAGGACCCGGATGGCCCGCTGCAACACCGCCTTCACTTACTTTTTCCCGGCGCGTGCGGCAGCCAGCAGGGTGTCGAGCTGCCTGGCGGTGCCGGTGCCGACGATGCCCTCCTTCACCATCTTCGCGGTCGCCTGCTCGCCGAGCTTTTCCCATTCGGCGGTTTCGGCCGCGCTCGGCTTCACCGGCTTGATGCCCTGCTTGAGCAGCGCACTGTAGGCGGAAATGTTGTCCTTGCGGTTCTGCGCATTGATGTCGGCGAAAACCTTGCCCATGACCTCGCGCACCACGGCCTGGTCGGCCGGCGCCAGCTTGGCGAAGGATTTCTTGTCGATGGCCAGGGTGCCGACGAAGTAGCTGAGCGGCAGGTCGGTGAAGTACTTCACCTGGGTATGCCACTGCAGCGCGACGGCGGCGATGGGCGAAGACGCCACGGTATCGATGATGCCGGTCTGCAGGCTGGGCAGCACGTCGGCCAGCGAGAGCGGCACCGGCGTCACCTGGAACACCTTCATGCCCTCTTCGGCCTGGTGGTCATTGTCGGGAATCCATACGCGCTGCTTGCGCAGCGTCGCCACCGAGGTCACCGGCACGTTCTTGGACATCGCATAGGCGAAGCCGCCCTCGGCAAAACCGAAGTTCACGAAGCCGCCGTCCTCGAGCTGCTTCGAGAGCACCGGGTCCAGCGTGCGGCGCACCTGGTCGACTTCCTCGAAGTTGCGGAACTTCATGGGCAGCGAGTACACCTGGATGTCGCGCGCCGTGTCGGCGAGGCTGCCGCCGGTGAGCGCGCCTCCCTGCAGCTGGCCGATGCGGATCTTGTTCAGCACGGCCTTGTCGGTGCCCATGCTGCCGCCGGTGTAGAACTTGAATTCGACGCGGCCTTCGGTGCGCGTCTTGATCTCGGCGGCGCCGGCCCGCATCTTGGTCATCCACCCCGAACCGTCCGGCGACAGTGTCGCGATCTTCAGGACCTGGGCATCGGCAGCCGGCACCAGGGCCGTCGCGGTCAGGAAGCCCGCTGCCAGCAGGGCCAGGAAATTACGCTTCATCAAATTCTCCGTCTTGCATGCGTTGCCCGGCCCGCAGGGGGCCGGACGGTGTGTCGTTCAGGTCAGAAATATTCGTCCGCGGATTTCAGCAGGGCGTCGGCCTCCTGCCGCGCGAGCGTGTTGGAGAGTGTCCAGCCCGGCGCATGGGGATCGGCCGCCTTCACTTCGTTCAGCAATTTGTCGTGCAGCTCGCGGTCGTAGATGCCGCGCGCGTAGCTCTTGGCGTAATAGACCTTGGCCATGAGGTTCTTGCCCTGCGAGAGCGCCACGGCTTTCTCGAAATGCTGCTTGCCGACTTCGGGACGGCCACCCAGCGCCGGCGGCACCGCCGTCGCGATCACGCCGAGATAGAGATGCGCCATGCCGCCCTGGTAGGTCTCGTCGAGCGCGAGCACGCGCTGCATCAGCACCTCCACGCGCGGCAGGTCGGCGACGGCGTTGAAGTCGTCACTGTGCGCCTGGATCCAGCCGGCCCAGGTCGTGCCGAGCGTGTACAGAAGGCCGATGTCGTCCTCGTCGAGTTCCGCGAGCTTCGTCTTGAGGTCGGCCACCGGCAGGCTGCGCACCTGGCAGAACTCGTCGTGCTCGAGGCAGAGCGCCTCGCTGGCGTAGTTGAGGGCCTTGGTGGTGAGCGTGGCGGCGCGCTGCGGGTCTTTCACGAAAGCGCCGGCATAGGCGCTGTTGAGGCCGGCGGCGGCCTGCCGGAAAGCCGGGCTGTCAGGCTCCTGGCGCACGAGGGCGTCGAGCAGCAGCAGGTAGGAGGCGGCGCCCGCCTCGACCACGGCGGGATCGTCGTTGTCCATCATGGCAGAGGAAAGGTTGCCGGCGAAGCGACTGGCCATGCTGCCGCAGCCCCCGAGGACGAGGGTCAGCGCGAGCAGGCCGAGGGCCATGCTGCGGCCCGCCGGGCGAAGGCGGCGAACCGGCTCCGTAATGTCGTGCATCGTTTCTTCCCGACGATGTTGGAGGCGGTTTTATATCACAACTACGACGCCGGCCATGACAGCCGCCTGCGGGGAGACATGCGGTTGATGCAGGGCCTCGAAACGCAGGGCCGCCGGGTGAAGCCCCCTGTCCCGATGGCTATGATGGAAACTGCCGATTTTCCGAAAACAAGAAGAGCGCTTTCCCATGTTTCTCGCTCCCCCCGACCGTCCTTTCGACTGGAAGAACCCTCCCCGCCTTGCCATCGGCATCTGTCTGTTGCTGATCGCGATCTTCGTGCCCTGGCACATCGCCGACCAGCACCTGAAGGCGGAACTGGCCGACCAGTACCGGCGCACGCTCTGGAACACCGAGTGGCCGCTCTACGAAACCCATGCCGCGCGCACCGGCCAAGGCTCCAACCTGGCCCGGCTCAAGGGCATGGTCGCCGCCAGCAAGGGCGATTCGTCCAAGCTCGACGACGTGGCCATGTACATCGCCATGGACGACGGCTTCGTCGAGGAACTGGAGCTGAAGGGCAAGGACTACATGTCCCCGGAGCAGCTCTCGGCCTGGAAGACCAACCGCGAGGAGTTCAACCCCAAGCGCGGCCGCCTCTCCACACGCGCGCTCGGCGTCGATCCGCAGGCCTTCCGCCCCATTACCTTCATCACCTTCGGCCTGGTGCAGGCCGACATCGTGCAGCTGGCCTCGGCGGTGCTGCTGCTGCTCACCATCGGCATCGCCGTGGAACTGGCGCTGGGCTCGGGTGCCGTGCTCGCCGGCCTGCTCGGCGGCGGCTTTACCGGCGCCATCGGCTTCCTGGTCAGCAACGGCAACGACGTGCTGCCGATGGCGGGGGCCAGCGTCGGCGTCGCCGCCGTGGTCGGCATGTACCTGATGCATTTCCGCGGCGGCAAGATCCTGGTGGCCGGCCGCTGGCAGGTGCCGGCGGCGACCGTGGTGCTGGTCTGGTTCGCCTTCCTCGGCGCGGAGTTCGTGCTCGCGCCGCTGCGCATCAGCGAGGTGGTGGCGCGCGTGGTGGCCTTCGCCTCCGGTCCGCTCTGGGCCTATGCCTATGCGCGCTGGTTCGTGAATGCCGCCGACTTCATGCCGGTGATCAGCAACGACGAGCCCGAGGACGAAACGCAGAAGGAATACCGGCAGCGCCTCAACCAGGCCCTTGATGCCGTCGGCCGCCTGGACTTCCAGATTGCCCAGAAGATCCTGCGCGAACTGGTCAAGCAGTACCCCTCCGACCTGCGCGTGCTGAGCCAGCTCTACTACCTGGAGAAGCTCACGCCCGGACCCACCCTCGATGCCGTGGCGCGCCGCATCTTCGGCATCGTCACGCCCGACACCGACCTGCTGGTGCTCGGCGTCTACCGCGACTACCTTCGCCATGCGCCGAATCGCGCCGCCCTGGACGTCGAGACCAGCCTCAAGCTGGTGCTGCGCTTCACGCGCATGCGCGAGGTGATGGAGGCCGACAAGCTGATGCGCACGGTGCTGGAGAAGAACGCCAAGCACCCGCTGGTGGTCAAGGCCGCGCTGGCGCTGGCCGACGCCATGGAGACGCTGCAGGAGCCGGTGCGCGCCCGCTTCTTCCGCCAGGCTGCCGCCGGATAAAGCCCGGCGCCCAATTGCCGGAACGAAAAAAATCCCGCCTGGTGCGGGATTTTTTTCGTGTGGTCGCGGCCGGGTTGCCGGCCGTTCCGCCAGCACCGCAGCCTTCCGTTGCCGCCGCGGCCACACCGCGTCGCCAGGAAGGCTGCCGTTTACGCTATTGCTGCGCCACGCCGAGCTTCTGCGCCAGCGCATTGTACGTCTTGGTGATCTCGGGGTACTTGCGGTGGTTGCGGTAGCGGCCGTGCAGGAACTCCACCAGCGCATAGGCCTTCTGCGGCATGGCGAGCTGCTCGTCGAGGATGCGCGCCGCCAGCAGGTAGGCATCGGGCATGGCCGGGAACTGCGCGTGCTCGCGGTGCAGGCCGTTCAGCACGTGCACGGCCAGCTTGTAGTCGCCCTGCTCGTCCAGCGCGACGGCGAAGTCGAGGCGGGTTTCCGGATCCGGCAGCTTCATGTCGGGCCAGCGCTGGATCATCGCCTTGAAGATGCTTGCCGCCTGGATGCCGCGGCCATTCTGCAGCAGCGCCTTGAAGAAGGGCGTGAGGTGTTCGCGCAGCGCCTCCTGCTGGCCCAGCGTCCAGAGCAGCTTGTGATAGCGCTCGTGCTGGGTGAGCGTCGCCGACTTGCGCTCGACATCAGTCTTGAGCAGTTGCACGGCCTTGCCGTAGTTGCCGTCCTTCAGGCTCATCTCGATCTGCAGCTGCACGGGATCGATGCGCTTGTAGCTCTTGCGCTTGCTGCCCTCGCCTTCCGCGTTGAAGTTCAGCGAGTCCTGGTACTGGAAGAGCACGTGCCCGGAGAGCGCGAAGATGGCGACCAGCAGGTAGGTATAGCCCGCCATGTACATGCCCTGACCGATGGCGTCCGGCAGCACGTCGGCGAACAGGCTGACGAAGGAATGCAGGCCCACCAGCAGCAGCACGGGCAGCAGGAAAACGGCGGTATAAACCGGCCCGATGCCGGACAGCACCGCCATGATGCCCTCCTTGCTGACGGCATTGGTCACGCTGCGCGTGCGGCCGACGGCGATGAGCATGGCCGGCAGCAGGCCGACCAGGACCAGCGCCAGCATCTTGCCGCCGAAAGCAGTCTTGGGATCGCTGGCAAGGAAGCCGACGCCCCCCGCCATCACGGCGAGCAGGATGCCCACGAAGAGCGGTGCAGTGTCCTTGGCCAGCGTCGCGGCTACGGCACGCGGGCCGATGGGATCGAGCTTGCCGCCCGCGGTGGCTTCGAACACCGACCAGAGATAGAGGGTGATGCCGACCAGGAAGCCGAGCTGCACCATGTACATCAGCACGCCCTGGGGCACGAACAGTGGCAGCACCAGGCCGACCGCCATGATGGCGATGCCCATGGGCGACAACGGATAGCGCAGGAAGGAGGTCAGGCGCTGCCAGAACGGCGCGGCGCTGTGCGCACCGCCGAGCGGCTGCAGGATGGCCTTGCAGTGCGGGCACTTGTGCGGCAGCTGCACGTCTTCCTCGAGGGATTCGGGAGAGCAGATCGTGCAGTAGTCGATGCCGCAGTTGGAGCAGCGCCACTGCGCCTGTTCGAGCACGTGATATCGGCAGTACAACGTCATGGTCTTGTTCTTTTCGAGAAAGTGAGCCCCTGCCGGACGGGTGTCCGTCCGGCAACCATAGCGGTTTGACCGGGGAGCGCCAACCGAAAGCCGGCCGAGCCGGCGGCAGCGCCGGCGAGCGGCATTTTGAAGGGATGAATGCAGCGTTCAGGCCGCGTCGGTACCCGCCAGCGTGCGTTGGTAGAGCGCTGTCATCTCGGCGGAGAAGCAGGCGAAGACGACTTTTTCGAGGGTGTCGTCCTGCGCCAGCGCCACGCGCGTCTCCGCTATCGCGACCGCGGTGGCCGCGGCCCAGGGATAGCCGTAGACGCCGCAGCTGATGGCGGGAAAGGCCAGCGTCGCCAACCCGTGCTGGCGCGCCAGCGCGAAGCATGCGCGGTAGCAGCTGCGCAGCAGCTCCTCCTCGCCGGCGCCGCCGCCGCGCCAGACCGGCCCCACGGTGTGGATGACATGGCGTGCCGGCAGGCGGTAGCCGCGCGTCAGCCTGGCCTGCCCGGTGGGGCAGCCGTGCAGCGTGCGGCACTCGGCGAGGAGCTCGGGGCCGGCGGCGCGGTGGATGGCGCCGTCGACGCCGCCGCCGCCGAGCAGCGAGCTGTTGGCGGCATTGACGATGGCATCCACCGCCAGGGTCGTGATGTCGACCTGGCGGATCTCGATGCGCGTGCGCCCGTCGCCCATGTCAGCGTGCCCGCACCTTCACCGCGACCGGGCAGTTGGGCCGGAAGTTCGCGACGCACTCCGTGGGGCGGCCGTCCGGCGTCAGGCAGACACGGATTTCCGCCAGC
>JAJNDL010000352.1 GCA_021156385.1 Moraxellaceae bacterium
GTGGAATCCATGCAGCGGCGGCGCATCGGCTGGAAGGCGGCCGATCGCCATGCACTCGCGGATTTCTGCTGTCTGCTGTTCGGGCTGGAAGGTATCGACGCAGCCGGACTCGAACCGCTGCTGGCACAAGAAATCGGTTTTCGCGACACCACGGACGGCGTCGAGCTGGACTGGGAGCTGGTTTTCTTTCGCGCCGTGCGACGTTAGCAGCGCCGGCGCGCCGTTCAGAACTGGTTGGTGCGCAGCAGCACCAGGGTGCAGGCCTCTTCGACCCCGATGCCGGCTTTCTCCAGCGCGCTTTCCAGCACCGGATTCTCCGCCCCCGGATTGAAGATGACGCGGCGCGGCTTGAGCGCCAGCAGCGCTGGCAGCAGCGGTGCGGAATGCGCCGGGCTCACGTACATGGTCACGGTGTCGACCGGACGCGGCAGCGCGTCGATGGTGCGGCTCACCGGCAGCCCCTCGATCGTTTCCTGGGCCGGATTGACCGGCAGCACCGTATGGCCGTACTCGCGCAGCAGGCGCACGGCCTTGTTGCTGTAGCGCTCCGCCTTGGTACTGGCGCCGATCACGGCAACGGTCTCGCTCATGTTTCGTCCCTCTTCTTCTGCCTGCACCACCAGGAGTGTCGTGACGCACAGGCCGGTGGAGGCCCGCGCTCATGTTGCCGGCCCACACTACCGGGGCATTGGCCAGCATCATGCCCAGTGTAGTCTCCGCCACCACGAGTGTCGTTTCGGCGCAGCGCACGCCCGGCATGACCATAGCGATCTGCGTCCTGTCGCCGATCGCAGCCAGCGCGACGAGTCCGGTGCAAACGCGCAATGCGTGCATGAGCTACCCGACGCAGAAAAAACGGGGTCGCGACTTTATTCGCTCGCCGGTTCGATTGCGGCCTTCACCCAGCGGCCCAGGCAGGCATGCAGGTCTTCGTAGCGGATGGGCTTGGCGAGGAAATCGTTCATGCCGGCAGCGCGGCACTCGCGGCGGTCGGATTCGCGGTTGTTGGCGGTGAGGGCGATGATGGGCAGGCCGGGGAAGCCCTGCTCGCGCAGGGTGTGCGTGGCGGTGATGCCGTCCATTTCCGGCATCTGCACGTCCATGAGCACGAGGTCGTAGGGCAGTTGGGACACCATCACCACCGCCTCCAGGCCGTTGCCGGCGAGATCCACATGGCAGCCCATCTTCTGCAGCATGCGCGCCGCCACGCGCTGGTTGACGGCATTGTCCTCGGCGAGCAGCACGCGGATGCCGGTGCGCAGCGTCGGCAGCGCCTTGCCGCGCGCGAGGTGGGTGGCCAGCGTGTGCCGCGTCACCACGCCTTCGTGCGTGCCGCTGGCGAGGATGTTGATGGCACTCAGGATCCAGTGCAGCCGCGCCGGGCGCGGCAGGAAGGCCGCGATGCCGTGCTCGCGGCAGAAGGCGTGGTCGCCGCGGTCCGGGCGCGCCGAAAGCAGGATGAGGCCGGCGTCCGCCAGGCCGGGCACGGTGCGCAATGCCGGGATCAGCTCGCTGGTGCCGTCGTCGCTGGGGCCGGCGTCCAGGATCACGAAGCGTGCCGGCATGCTGCGCGCCAGCGTGGCGGCGGCGGCGATGTCGACGGCGCCAAGTGCAGCCAGGCCGGCCCGTTCCAGGCCCTCGACCAGCTGCGTGCGGCTCGCGGCATCCGCGTCGACGACGATGACGCGGCCGCCCTGCAGGGGCGGCAGCACGGCCGGCAGGGGGGGCTGGCCGGCATTCGGGTCCAGGCTCATCCAGAACGTGGCGCGGAACACCGAGCCCTGGCCGCGCGTGCTGCTCATGCTGACTTCGCCGCCCATGCGCTCCACCAGGGCCTTGCAGATGGCGAGGCCGAGGCCGGTGCCGCCGAAGCGGCGCGCGTGCGAGCTGTCGGCCTGCGCGAACTTGCGGAAGAGCTGGGCGTGCTTTTCCGGCTCGATACCGATGCCGGTGTCGGCCACCGACAGCTCGTAGAGCGCGGCGCCGCGGCCGGTCTCGCGCGCGCGCAGCGCGACCGTGACGCCACCCTGCTCGGTGAACTTGAGCGCGTTGCTGAGGTAGTTGAGCAGGATCTGGCGGAAGCGGCCGGGATCGCCGATGACGTGCAGCGGCATGGCCGGATCGATGCGCAGGGTCAGCGTCAATGCCTTCTCGCGCAGCTGCGACAGCAGCAGCTCGCAGGTTTCCTCCACGGCCACCTGCAGGTCGAAGGGCACTTCCTCGAAGGACAGCTTGCCGGCCTCGATCTTCGAGAAGTCGAGGATGTCGTTGATGATGGTGAGCAGGGCCTGGCCGGAGTGCTGGATGGTGGCCAGGTATTCGCGCTGCTCGCCGTTGAGGTCGGTGTTGGCGAGCAACTGCGCCATGCCGAGCACGCCGTTCATGGGCGTGCGGATTTCGTGGCTCATGGTGGCGAGGAACTCGCCCTTTTCGCGCGTGGCGGCCTCGGCGGCGTCGCGGGCCTGGCGCAGCGCCGTCTCGGCACGTTTCTGCACCGTCAGGTCGGTGACGCTGAAGGCGAAGCAGCGCTCGCCGTCGAGGAGCAGGGGCACGAGGTTCACCTCGGCCGGAAAGGCCGCACTGTCGGTAAGGCGGTGGAAGACCCATTCATGACGCTGCGGGCCTTCGGCCTCGGCGCGGTCCATGTGCATGCGGATGGCATCCGCGGAGAGCTGGCCGTCCGGCTGCGTGAGCGGCGACAGCAGGCCGAGGCCGGCGTGCTGCAGCGCGGTGAGCGAGGGAATGCCGAAGAGTTCGAGCGCGGCGCGGTTGGCGTCCAGGTAGCGCTCGTGGTTGCTGAGGAAGACGGGCACGGGGCCCTGCTGGAAGAGCAGGCGGTATTTCATCTCGCCGCTGTGCGCGTCGTGCAGGCGGCTGCGTTCCGCCGTGACGTCGTGCACGACCAGGGTATAGCCGTCGAACTCGCCCTCGGCGTCATGGCGCAGCGACAGGCGCGC
>JAJNDL010000353.1 GCA_021156385.1 Moraxellaceae bacterium
TTACGCCGTGATCTCGCTGCTGCCGCTGCCCTGGCGCGCCAGCGGCGAAACCCAGGGCTGGAAGAAGATGTTCTTCCTGGACCCGTCACGGCTGCTGGCTGGCGACTGAGCACCGGCGAACCTTTCCGGGAAAAAGACAAGGGAACTGCGTCATGAAGAAACTCCTCCTCGCCTGCTGCCTACTTGCCTCCACGGCGCAGGCGGAAACCACGCAGGTCCGCATCCCCGGCAAGAGCTGGGGAATCGCCTTCGACATGCCCGCACTGTCGCAGTTTGAAGGCCGGCAGCAGGGTGCGGTGTTCCAGTACCTCGCCGCGAGTGCCGGCCAGGGTGGCGCGCCCAACACCATCCTTTCCTTCTTCCTCGAGCCCGACACCAGCGGCAGCAACAAGGAATGCTTCGACACCTACTGGTCCAAGGCCACGGGCAATCCCATGATCGTGAAATCCTCGATCAGGACGGCGTCGCAGCCGGGCTACGAGCAGGCCTTCTACAAGATTTCGATGGGCCAGCCGCACGCCAACTTCTATTTCGTGCACCAGGGCTACTGCATCGACGTGCACGTGTCGCTGACCGGCGACATCACCGGCGCCGAGGAGACGCTGCTGGCCATCGGAAAATCGGTGAAGGTTTTCGAGGTGAAGTGAGACATGTCGCGCCGCCAATGGCCGAGAGAAGGAGAAATGCGTGAGCTATGACCTGTACCTAAAGCCCCGGCAGGGCGAGATCGAGGCGCAGAAGGTGTATGACTACTTCGCCGCCCGCCCGCACTTCGAGGTGAATCCGCCCCAGGCCATCTACCGGAACGAGGACACCGGCGTGTACTTCGTCGTCGAGCTCCAGGGTGCGGAGGCGGGCGACGAGGCGGAAGACGGCTATCCGCTTGCCGTCAACGTGAACTATTTCCGCCCGTCCTTCTTTGGGCTGGAAGTAGAGCCGGAGATCGGACGCTTCGTCGCGGCCTTCGACCTTGTGGCGATGGATCCGCAGCACGGCGGCATGGGCGAGGGCGAATACGTGCCCGAACTCTTCCTGGCCGGATGGAATGCCGGCAACGAGTTCGGCTATTCCGCCATCCTCAAGGACAACCCCGAGGCCCGGGGTATGGCGCTCGCCAAGGCAGAGCTGCTGCGCTCTTGGCGCTGGAACCTCGAGCGCGAGGCACTGCAGGCGGTGCTCGGCGAAGACATCTTCGTGCCGCGCATCATGTACCTGATGGTGGATGGCGTGCCCGCCACCGCCATGGTCTGGCCGGACGGCATTCCCGTCGCCGTTGTCCCGGTCGACTTCATCGTCGTGCCGCGCCGCGAACTGGCGCCGCGCCGCTTCTTCCTGCGCAAGGAAGACAACGTGGTGATCACATGGCAGCAGGCGCAGCCTG
The DNA here is from genome assembly GCA_021156385.1 of Moraxellaceae bacterium. Lineage (GTDB taxonomy): Bacteria > Pseudomonadota > Gammaproteobacteria > Pseudomonadales > Moraxellaceae > UBA2031. The sequence continues at coordinate 1,382 of JAJNDL010000353.1, forward strand.
TCCTGCAGAAGCACGGCAAGGCACGTGCCGACGGCACGCTGGTCCTGGACTATGGCAATCCGCCCGAAGACGTGCAGGAGTTCGTCCGGTCGCTGCGGGAGGTCAGGCGCGACATCAGCGGTATCTCCGCCGACCGCCTGCTGGATCGCGAGCTGGTCGAGCGACCGGGGGCCTGAGCATTGCGCCGGAGCACGGCATTTTTTCTCGGAGCAGCCATCGATGCGCTGTTTCCAACCACGCTGAACGAGGCAGAAGAAAATGAAGCTGGTCGACATCACCGCCACGGTCATACGGGGCATGGGCATCCTGGTCCTGATCAAAAGCACGGCCATGCTGGTCGGCATGATGAAGGCGATGGACACTCTCGAAGGCGCCATGGGGTCGGGAAATGACAACATGGCATTGGCCTACGCGTTTTCCGTGCCGGCCTTTTTCGGCATGGTGGTCATCCTGTTCCCCATGACGATAGCTCGCTTCATCGTCCCGTCATCGGCGCAGCTGCTGGAAGAGGCGGGTGGTAACGGCAACGGCGGACTGACCCGTGAGGAGCTGCAGCGTGCCGGCCTCTTCGTCGTCGGTGCCTTCGTCCTGGTGCGTGCCGTGCCCGACATCGCTCACACTCTGGCAATGCTCCTCTTCATCCCGGAGGGCATGATGGGCGACGAGGTCCGCAACCTTTCCATCAATCTCGGCATTGCCTTGCTGGAAGTAGGGATCGGTGCCGCACTGATGCTGGGCGGGCGTGGCATCAATAACCTGACCGCGCGCCTGCGCGGCGCCGGCCTCCACTGAACCGCGGCTGGCTGCAGCGATTGCCCGAGGAGACCGCCATGAGCGTGGAAGACGCAAAGGAAAAAGCTGAAGCACTGCACCAGGAGGCCATGGACCTCGATGACGCCGGCGACACCGACCTCGCCCTGAAGAAATACCTCGAGGCCCTGCAGCACGACCTTTCGCGCGCCACCACGCATTACAACATCGGCCTGATCTACAAATACCGCCACCAGTGGCCGGAATCCTTCCGCTACAACAAGCAAGCCGTCGAGCTCGATCCGGACGATGAGGCCGCCAACTGGAACCTCGCCATCGCGGCGACGGCGCTGCGCGACTGGCAGACGGCACGCAGTGTCTGGCACCGCCTCGGCATGCCGGTCGAAGAGGGCGATACGCCGATCGCGCAGGATTTCGGCATGACCCCGGTGCGCCTCGACCCCGACGGCGACGGCGAGGTCGTGTGGGGCCGCCGCATCGACCCGGTGCGCGTGCGCATCCTCAGCATTCCCATGGCCGGCTTCCGGCACGGCGACATCGTGCTGCACGACGGCGCTGCCGTCGGCCACCGCGATGTCGACGGCCGCCGCTATCCGGTCTTCAATGTGCTGGAGCCGTTCGAGGCGTCCGCGTATTCCACCTGGGAAGCGGAGGTGCACGCATCGCAGCCGGAAGACATCGAGGCGCTGGAGAAGATCTGCGACGAATTCGAGGTCGCCTTCGAGGACTGGACCACCTCGGTGCAGACGCTGTGCCGCGCCTGTAGCGAAGGCACGCCGCATGACCACCATGACACGGCG
>JAJNDL010000354.1 GCA_021156385.1 Moraxellaceae bacterium
GGCAGCAGCAGGGGCGCGTCGTCCAGGTTCTGCGGGAACGGCTGCCGGCGGCCCCGTTTCTTCGCGAGGTCGCGGCTGGCCAGGAAGGCCACGCCGCTGGAGCCCAGCGCGTGCGAATAGCACTTCACGTCCAGCCCCGGCGGATGCGGCGCATCCGCGATCACGAGGTCGAGTTCGTGGATGGCGAGCTCGGCCAGCAGGCGCTCCAGCTTGTCCTCGCGGCAGACCAGGCGTACCGGATCGGGCAGTGTCAGCGCCGGCGCCAGCAGCTGGTAGATCACCGACTTCGGCACCACGTCGGCGATGCCGACACGGAACAGCGTGCGCCGGCCGCCCTGGCCGGGCCGCTGGCGCAGCACGTTTTCGAGTTCGCCGGTGGCGCGGAAGATGTCCTCGGCATAGGAGAGGGCGAGGCGGCCGGTATCGGTCAGCACCAGGCGTCGTCCCTGGCGTTCGAAGAGCAGCACGCCCAGGGTCTCCTCGAGCTTGCTGACCTGCCCGGAGAGGGTCTGCGGCGTGAGGTGTATCTGTTCGGCGGCGCGGTGGATGCCGCCGGCCCGGGCCACGGCCCAGAAGCAGCGCAGCTGGTTCAGGTTGAGCATGTCGTATGTTCGATATTGTCGAATGAAAGACGTATTAAAAGTGAATTTATAGGATAGAGGAACCACGCCAGCATGCAGGTGTCGACCCATACGGAGGCACCGACATGCAGATCCACATCCATGCCCAGGGACTGGCCCTGGATACCGATATCACCCGCCTTGTCCGTCGCCAGGTCGGCGATGCCCTGGCCCACGTCGCGGACCACGTCCACCACGCCAGCCTGCACCTGGCCGACATCAACGGCCGCAAGGGCGGCGTCGACAAGCAGTGCCACCTTGTCGTGCAGCTGCACGGGCTGCCGGCGGTCATCGTCCACGAGACGCGCGCCGAGCTGCACGAGGCCATCGGCCGTGCCCTGAAGCGTGCCCAGCACAGCCTTACCCGCCGGGTCGGCCGCCACCGCCAGGTGGCCGGCCATCCGCTTCCCTCCGAAAACGATCTCTGGAGACTTGCATGAAGCGCATCGTTCTCTTCCTGGCCACAAATCTGGCCATCGTCCTTGTCCTGTCGCTGTCGCTGCGGCTGCTGGGCGTGGAGTCCTATCTCACCGGCACCGGCCTGAACATGCCGTCGCTGCTGATCTTCGCGGCCGTCATGGGCTTCGGTGGTGCCTTCATCTCGCTGGCCATTTCCAAATGGATGGCGAAGAAGACCACCGGTGCGCAGGTCATCACCGAGCCGCGCAACGAGACCGAGCGCTGGCTGCTGCACACCGTGCAGCGCCAGGCCCAGGCGGCCGGCATCGGCATGCCGGAAGTGGCGATCTACGACTCGCCCGACGTCAACGCCTTCGCCACGGGCGCCTCGCGCAACAAGGCGCTGGTCGCCGTCTCCACCGGCCTGCTCAACAGCATGTCGCGCAGCGAGGCGGAGGCCGTGCTGGCGCACGAGGTCAGCCACGTGGCCAACGGCGACATGGTGACGCTGACGCTGATCCAGGGCGTGGTGAACACCTTCGTCATCGTGCTGGCGCGCGTGATCGGCAACTTCGTTGACAAGGCCATCCTGAAGAACGAGGAGGGACACGGCCCGGCATTCTGGATCACCACCATCGTGGCCGAGCTCGTGCTGGGCATCCTGGCCTCGGTCATCGTCATGTGGTTCTCGCGCCAGCGCGAGTTCCGTGCCGATTCCGGCGGTGCCCGCCTCACCAGCCGCCAGGACATGGCGGCAGCCCTGCGCCGCCTGCAGCGCGTGCATAACGAACCGTTGCCGGACGGCATGGCCGCGCTCGGCATCTCCGGGGCGAAGACGACCGGCTGGCGCCGCCTGTTCATGACGCATCCGCCGCTGGACGAGCGCATCGCCGCGCTGGAAGGCGGCCGCTGACGGGCCTGGTCCGGCCGTGCGGCCGGGCCGCATGAATTCCGAAGCATTGATACGGAGCATGCGGTGATGACGGAGACGAGCATGCCGATCACGGTCGGCGAACCGTGGATGTGGGGCGCCTTTATCGCCTTCGTGATCGTGATGCTGCTGCTGGACCTGTTCGTGTTCGGCGGCGGCAAGGCGCACAAGGTGAGCGTGAAAGAGGCCGCCGGCTGGTCGCTGCTCTGGGTGACGATGGCCCTGGTGTTCAACGGACTGCTGTACTGGTACCTGAAGGACGCCATGGGGCCGGCAGTGGCCGAGCAGAAGGCGCTGGAGTTCCTCACGGGCTACGTGATCGAGAAGTCGCTGTCGGTCGACAACGTCTTCGTCTTCCTGCTCATCTTCGGGGCCTTCCATGTGCCGGTGGAGTACCAGCGGCGCGTGCTGCTCTACGGCGTGCTCGGCGCGATCCTGATGCGTGCCGTCATGATCGCCGCCGGCGCCTGGGTGGTGCGCGAGTTTTCCTGGGTGCTCTATATCTTCGGTGCTTTCCTGGTGGTCACCGGCATCCGCATGCTGCGGGCGGTCGACGAGAAGCCCGACCTCGAGCAGAACCCGGTGCTGAAGTTCGCGCGCCGCCACCTCCGGCTGACGCCGGATTACCGCAGCGAGAAATTCTGGGTGGTGGAGAACGGTGTGCACCTCTTCACGCCGCTCTTCCTCGTGCTGCTGCTGATCGAGGCCTCTGACCTGGTGTTCGCGGTGGACTCCATCCCTGCCATCTTCGCGATCACCACCGACCCCTTCATCGTGTTCACGTCGAACATCTTCGCCATCATGGGCCTGCGCGCGCTCTACTTCCTGCTCGCCGACATGGCCAGCCGCTTCCATCTGCTCAAGTACGGCCTTGCCATGGTGCTCACCTTCATCGGCGTGAAGATGCTGATCGCGCCCTGGTACCACCTGCCGGTGCAGGTCTCGCTGACCATCGTGCTGACGACGCTGGCGGCCAGTGTCGCCGCCAGCCTGCTGGTGAC
>JAJNDL010000355.1 GCA_021156385.1 Moraxellaceae bacterium
CACCTGGCGCGAGAACCATTATCCGGGGGCGGCCTGCGACGTGCCCTCCAACATGTACTCCTATTCCTTCGAGCCCAACCCGGGCTGGTCGCGCACCTATTCGCCGCAGGCCGAGATCCTCGCCTACATCCGCGGTTGTGCGGACAAGTACGGTGTGACGCCGCACCTGCGCTACAACAGCGAGGTGGTCGAGGCGCGCTGGGACGAGGCCGCGCAGCTCTGGCGCCTCGCCACGCGCAACGGCGACCGCTACACCTGTCGCTTCCTGGTCTCCGGCATCGGCGGCCTGTCGCGTCCGGCGCTGCCGAAGGTGAAGGGCCTCGAGAAGTTCAAGGGCGCCATGTTCCACTCCGCCGACTGGAACCACGACGTCGACCTCGCCGGCAAGCGCGTCGCCGTGATCGGCACTGGCGCCTCCGCCATCCAGTTCGTGCCGCAGATCCAGCCGAAGGTCGGCAAGCTCGTGCTCTTGCAGCGCACGCCGCCCTGGATCATCCCCAAGATCGACATCGCCATCGACAGCCGCGTGCAGCAGGTTTTCCGCAAGCTGCCGCTGGCACAGCGCCTGACGCGCAACGGCATCTACTGGATCTCCGAGGCCTTCGGTCTCGGCTTTGTGAACCCGAAGCTGATGTTCGGTGTCGAGGCCATGGCGAAGAAGCACCTCAAGGACCAGGTCGGCGATCCCGTGCTGCGCAACAAGCTGACGCCGCGCTACGCCGTCGGTTGCAAGCGCGTGCTCTTCTCCAACAACTACTACCCGGCACTGACGCAGCCCAACGTCGAAGTGGTCGCGGCGGGCGTGAAGGAGATCACTGCCGACAGCGTGATCGACGCCAACGGCGAGAAGCATGAGGTCGACGTGGTGATCTGCGGCACCGGCTTCGACGTACAGGACCCGCTCGGCCCCCTACACATCTACGACGAGGATGGCCACGAGCTGCACGAGCGTGGCTCGCTGCAGGCCTACCTCGGCGTGACCCTGCCGAAACTGCCGAACTGCTTTTTCCTGCTCGGCCCCAACACCGGCCTCGGCCACAATTCCATCATCTTCATGATCGAAGCGCAGGTTGACTACATCATGCAGTGCCTGAAGGAGATGGACCGCCGCGGTGCCGGCGCCATCATGGTCAGCGAACATGCGGCGCGCGAGTTCAACGAGGACATCCAGCGCCAGTTGAAGAAAATGGTGTGGAGCGCCGGCGGCTGCTCGAGCTGGTACCTCAACGAGAAAGGCGAGAACAACACGCTGTGGCCGGGCTTCACCTGGAAATACTGGCTGTGCACGCGCTCGCCGGAGTTCGCGCACTTCCACCTGAGTCCGCGCAAGGTGAAGCAGGTGGCCTGAGCTGCTGCACGAAAGGAAAAAGCCCGCGAATGCGGGCTTTTTCATTGGTGAAGAGACTGCTGCACCCGCGAAGGGGACCGTCTGCGGCAGGTGGGAGCAGCGGCGGTCCCTGAAGGGCGGCAAAAAAAAGCCCGCCGAGGGGCGGGCCAAAATGGAAAAGCGGACAACGTCCGGCGTGATGGGAGAGTCTTAAAAAAAGACCCGCCTTGCGGCGGGCCAAGACTCGTACCACATGTTTCTTCAGGCAGCGCTCTTGCCGCTGCGTGTCTTCGCCTTCGACTTCGGTTTCACCGGCGCCGGTGCGGCGGCATCGGCATCGCCCTCCGGCAGCGCCTGCGTCTGGGCGGCGATCATCTTCGCCAGCTCCTCGTACTGTGCCATCAGCTCGGCCTTGCGCTCCGGATCCATGTTGATGCGCTCGAGGTCGCCCTTGTAGTGCTTGATCACGCGCTCGTCCATGACCTTGTACCACCACGACGGGATGTAGGCCGGCAGCAGCATGCTGGCGTAGCCGCCCGGCAGCTGCGGGGCGTCCTCGAAGTGGCGCAGGGCCTGGAAGCTGCGCGTCGGGTTGGCGTGGTGGTCGGAGTGGCGCTGCAGCTGGTACAGGAAGAGGTTGGTGACGATCTCGTTGCTGTTCCAGCTATGGCCGGGCTGGGTGCGCTCGTACTTGCCGTTGGCGTCCTTCTGGCGCAGCAGGCCGTAGTGCTCGACGTAGTTGATCACCTCCAGCAGGCTGGCGCCGTAGACGGCCTGGCCGGCCAGGAAGGGGATGGAGCGGCGGCCGCCGACCAGGGCGGCGGCACCGAAGAACGCGGCCGACATGGCCCAGCCCTGCAGCAGCTCGTTCTCCGTGGTCCAGAAACCCTTGCCCTTGCGCGCCAGGCGGTCCTTCTCGATCTTCACCGCCGACTTGAAGCCGCCGATCACGGTGCGTGGCAGGAACTTCCAGAACGACTCGCCCATGCGCGAGGAGGCGGGGTCTTCCGGCGTGGCGACACGCTTGTGGTGGCCGAAGGGATGCTCCACCGCAAAGTGCGTGTAGCCGGTGGGGGCTAGCGCCGCCATGGAGAGCAGGCGGTCCAGCTTGCCGTGCTTGTGCGAGAGCTCGTGGCCGGTGTTGATGGCGATGCCGTTGATGACGCCCACGGAGAGCGTGAGTCCGATGTAGTCGGAAGTCGGGATGTCCTTGCGGCCGGTAATCCAGGCGCCGAGCAGGGTGGCGGCGTACTGGGTGGGGATGAAGGCCTTGACGATCCAGTTGTAGTACTTGTCGTTCTCCAGCCTTTCGATGGCAGCGGCCGGCGGGTTGCTGGTGTCCTCGCCGATCATGCGGTCCAGCGCCGGGATGATGCCGTGCACGAGGGCGGGGCCGGTCCAGGCCAGGAAGCGCAGCTTCTTCGGCGCCACGGCGTAGGCGGAGAGCGCGGCCAGGCCGATCACGGGCAGGGCGGGGCTGAGCAGCCAGAGATAGCGCTTGGGATCCTTCCAGTTCTGGCCTTCGGCGGCTTCGGCCTGCTTTTCCAAAAGCCGGGAAAGCTGCGTGAAAAGCCGGCAGCTCCCTGCGGCGTTACGGTCTTCATACCGGATTGGTGAAGGGGGTGGCCGCTGGCCTTCCTATACTTGCCGTTCATCCCGGTATCTGCGAAGGATCGCACCGTCAGCCCAAGGAGGGAGGATGAAGCCTTATCTGTCTGCCCTGACCGGCATCACCATGCTGCTCGCTGCCCACGCGCTGGGCGAACTGTCGCCCCTGCCCGGGCAGGAAAAGTCGGGTGGCACGCGTGCCCTGGAGGCAGGTGCCCTGGCCCTGCAGTCGGACGCGCCGGCCGACCGCCTCGACATCCACCTGGTCGGCATCCATCCCCTGAAAGACGACCCGCGCCACCAGATGGACGCGCACCACTACTGCCGGCAGATGAACGAGGACTTCGCGCAGTGCGCGCTCTTCGACGGCGCCGGACCGGAGGCGCGCCTGACCGGCATCGAGTACATCGTTTCGGAAAAGCTCTTCGCGACGCTGCCGGCACGGGAACGGGCCTACTGGCACCCGCACAACTACGAGATCCTCTCCGGCACGCTGGTGGCGCCCGGCCTGCCGCCGGTGGCCGAGACGGCCCTGATGAAGCGCAAGATGAACAGCTACGGCAAGACCTGGCACCTGTGGAACACCGGCCACATGAACCGGCCGGGCGATGCCCTGCCGCTTGGCGAACCGCAGCTCGCCTGGTCGCTGAACCGCGACGGGGAAGCCGACCCGCAATTGCTGCAGGGCCGCGACCGCCGCCTGGACACGGACATGGCGGCACGCCGGCGCGATCGCACCGGGCTGCAGGCGCAGGCCCGGCCGCAGGAGGGTGTCGATGCGCTGAAGGGCCGCTTCGGCCGTCCCGCGCAGGACCTGCCCGGCGTCAGCGAGACGCAGGCGAGACCGTCACCCTGAGAAGGACACGTGCACGTGCGGTGCGGGGCGCATGAAGAGCAGGGCGTGGCGCTCGTCCTCGATCTCGGTCTGCGTGCGCACGCCCAGCCAGCGCAGCAGCGGCAGCGGCGGACACCAGCCCTGCACGGCGTGCTGCAGCAGGAAGGCGCCGGCGGCCGCCGGCACCGCGAGGAACTTGCGGCTGACGGCGACGCTGGCGCCGATGCCGAGCAGGACCACGGCGGCGGCATTCGCCATCAGCATGCGCTCGATGTTCCACTCCCGGTCCAGTTCGTCCAGGCGCTGGTCGATCTGCTCGGGATGGACGCGGTAATAGGCGAGGCCGTAGAGGGTGCGGTCCGCGATCCTCTCGTTGGCCGCGGCCGGCGAGTTGCGGATGATGCGGCGGATGTTTTCGGAAAACGCCATGACGGTTCCTCCTCCCCGGCACCGGCCGGATGGCGCGGTGCGGCGGCTTCGGTTGGCGGAGGAGGATCAGCATAGATGCCCGGGCGCAATCTGCCCGTGCGAAGGCCTGCGCGCACTGCGCCGGCGCGGCAATGCCGGCGGCGCAGTGCGCATGGGGCGGGGCTGCGGCTTAGCGCTTGTCGCGCTGCTCTTCCTGCCGGTCCTTCATGTCCTCGGCGCGGTCCTCCATGCGCTCGGCCTTCTTCTTCATCATGTCGGCGCGGTACTGCATGATCTCGGCGCGGTGGGCATCGACCATCTTCACCTGCTCCGGCGTCAGCACGGCACGCATCTTCGTCATGGTGTCGTTGCGCAGCGCCTCGCGCTTCTTGCGCGAGTCGTCGAGGATGGCGCGGATCTTGGTCTGCTGGTCGGGCGTGAGGTTCAGGCCCTCGGTGATGCATTCATCCATTTCATCGCAGTGCTTCATCATGTGGCCGTGCTTGCTCCCCTTGCTGCCGTGGTCGTGGTGACCGGCGTAGGCGAGCGGGGAGAGCAGGGCGCTGGCGACAAGAAATGCGGATATGGCTTTCATCGTTCATCTCCATGGAAGGGCCCGTACTGGCCTCGTGGCAACGTTAGTCAGCCTCCCGGGCATATCCATAGAACGAATGGGCGCAATGCGTAAGCGATGCCCGGCAACTCTCGGCAAATGTTTCTGGCTCTTTTCCAGGCCGCGCATTTGTGTCCGGCGTACACGAAAACTGTGACGGTGATGCGCTGGCACAGGCCACGCCCGCACGGCCGTAACGTCGCCGGCAGGCAGGCCGGGCGGGGCGCGGCTACAGTTGGCGGTAGGCGGCAGCCGCTGCCGGCGCGGAGGGAGGATGGCGACAGGCGACTGGCTCTTCATCTGGCTCGGCATCGCCATCGCGGTGGTCTACGAGCTGCATTTCCGCGTCGGCGCGCAACAGGCACCGCTGCGTTTGGCGCGCGCCACGCATGCGCGCCTGCGGGCGGCCTGGGTACTGTCGCTGATGCAGGCCGGCGGGCAGGAGCTGCTCGCGGTGCAGACCATCCGCAATTCGGTGCTGTCGGCCACGGTGACGGCATCTTCCGCGGTGCTCGCGCTTACCGCGGTGGTGGCGCTGGCCGGCGGCCGGCCCGCTGCCGCGACGGACGCCGCCGCCCTCGGCCTGACGCCGGCCGCGCTGCTCGTCGCGCTGCTGGTCGTGGTGCTCTGCGCCACCTTCGCGTTCTCGGCGATGGCGCTGCGCTTCTTCAACCATGCCGGCTACCTGATGACGACGCAGGCCGAAGGCGAGACGCGCGAGCGCCTCGCGCACATGGCCTGCAACTACATGATGCGTGCCGGCAACTACTACAGCATGGGCCTGCGCACGCTGTTCTGGCTGGCGCCGGTGGCGGTCGGCCTCGTCAACAC
>JAJNDL010000356.1 GCA_021156385.1 Moraxellaceae bacterium
AGCCAGGTGCGCGTGGCGGAAGGCTCCGCGAGCGTGCGCGCCTTCGAGCCGGAACTGGCCGCGGCGATCGCGCGCTTCACCTTTCCCGCGCAGGCGGTGCCGCGCTGGACCGGCACGCACACCCTCAACTTCCACAGCCACTAGCACATGATGACGCTGCGCTGCGTCGAGTGGCTCGCTGCACGGCCCGGAAATCCGCTACCTTTCCTGCTGTACGCCGCTGGCGCGCAAACGCCCTGACGCCCTCAGCCCTGCCCGGAAAGCACCCGACCCATGACCGGCACCGTTCCCCTGGAAGAAATCGAGTTCACCGCCATGCGTGCGCAGGGGCCGGGCGGCCAGAACGTCAACAAGGTGTCGAGTGCCGTGCACCTGCGCTTCAACATCCCCGCCTCCTCGCTGGCGCCGGCGGTGAAGCGCAAGCTGCTGGTGCTGGGCGGCTCGAAGGTGAGCAAGGACGGCATCCTGGTGATCAAGGCGCAGTCCTCGCGCAGCCAGGAAGAGAACCGCGCGGCGGCCCTCGAGCGCCTGGAAGCGCTCGTCGCCGAAGCCTCGCACACGCCACCGCCGCGCCGCCCGACCAAGCCCACGCTCGGCTCCCGGCAGCGCCGGCTGAAGAGCAAGGCGGTGCGCGCCGAGGTCAAGGCCAACCGGGGCAAGGTGCAGGACTAACGCTCCCGGCTGCCGGACTCCGGCTCTTTCCATTTGCAGCAAAGCCCCGCAGCATGGGAGCCGGGCTCGTCCGGACCCCCGGACGATGCCCACGCCCCGACGCGCTCGTGAAGCACCGCGACGGGGATCAGTGTGCGCCGCGCTTTCCGGCTACGGAAATTGCAGACGCACGGCCGGCGCCACCGTACGGCACGGCACTCATGATCAAGGAGGATCCATGACGGCATTCAACGTGGTGCGCTTCCGGGTGAAACCGGGGCAGGAAGCAGCGTTTATCGAGATACACCGCAACATGGCGGCGGATTTTCCGGGCCTGCGGCAGTTCTCGCTGATCAAGACAGGAGACCGGGCGTATTGCGTCATCGGCGCATGGGAGAACATGGACAGCCTCGCCAACGCGCGGCCCGCCCTGATCGCCCAGCTCGATCGCCTGCGCAGCATGCTGGAAGACCTCGGCGGCGGACTGGGTGTCACCGACCCGGTATCCGGCGAGGCCGTGGTGGAGCACACAGGCCCCTAACGCCCGCCAGATCGGACAAGACCCGGCGCTGCAGCAGCGAGTTTCATGCCGGTATTACCCGCCACCAGAAGCGGCAGCGCCGGCTCTTTTTGCAACGGCAGGGCGTGCGGCATGTTCTCCGGCAAGACAGGCGGACTGGCCATTTTCACCATCACCCGCTGCTGCAATACGCCGGGACGCCGCCTCAAACCGCGCTGCGCGCCGAATCGTAACGCCGCCCGCCGAAGCGCTGCCGGTACTCCACCATCGTCAGTCCCGTCTCGCGCTTGAAGAGGCGCTGGAAGGAACTCACGTCTTCGTAGCCGGTCTGCCAGACGATCTGGTTGACGTGCATCTGCGAGCCCTCGAGCTGCACCTTGGCCGCCTCGACGCGCAGGCGCTGCTGGTATTGCAGCGGCGCCAGGCCGGTCGCCTGCTTGAAGCGGCGCATCAGCGTGCGCGGCGTGAGCGCGAAGCGCGCCGCGAACGCCTCGAGCTCGAACGGGGCCGTGAAATTTTCTTCCAGCCACGCCTGCGCACGGGCGATGACTTCGTCGCCGTGCTCGCGCTGCGGCAGCCACTGCCGGAAGGCGTTCTGTCCGCTGACGTGGCCTTCGGCCAGCATCAGCTTGGCGGTGCCGGTGGCGACGTCCTCGCCGAGGTACTGCCGGATCAGCCAGAGGATGGTGGTGGAGAAGGACTGCGCGCCGCCGCCGGTGATGACGCGGTCCTCGGCCTGCAAGAGGCTGTCGATGCGCAGCTCCACCTGCGGGAAGAGCGCGCGGAAGGTTTCCTCGGCGCGCCAGTGGGTGGTGGCAAGCTTGCCGTCGAGCAGGCCCGCGGCCGCGAGCTGGAAGCTGCCCGTGCAGCAGGAGGCCAGGGTGCCGCCGGCGGCGTGCACGTCGCGCAGCCAGGTGGTCAGGCGCGCCTGCTCGGCGAGCGTCGCGCGCATGCGCGCCGGCCCGAAGATGGCGGGTGGCCCCGAGGGGACGATGGCGATCCGGACCGTGGCGGGATCGGGCAGGTCGCTCTTGGCCGGCAGGCAGAGGCCGTTAGAGCCCTGCACGGCGACGCCGCCGGCCGAGACCAGCGTCGGCCGGAAGCGGGCGCTGACGTCGGGCAGGCGCTGCGCGACGTAGTTGGCGGTGGTCAGCACATCCAGCACCCCCATGACACCGGAGAGGACGCACTGGGGACTGAGGACAATGGCGGTGGCGATATCGGCATTCATATTGTCGATACTGCCAGTGCGGTTCGCGGGCCGGCAAGCGCAGGATGAAGCCATCGGTCAGGGACTGGCGGCATCCACCAGTTTCCGGCCGATCCGGAAATGGAGACCGCCATGACTGCCTTCCCCTCGCGCTTCATCCGTTACGAACTCCAGCCCGCCTTCCCGGCGGCCTCGGCCCCGGTGCCGACGCTGCAGCGGCTCGGCCGCAGTGCCGACCTGCTCGCCCGCCTCGCTCCTGCGCTCGCCACCCGCCTGCTCTGGCGGCTCTGGTTCACGCCGCAGTCGGTCCCGCCCAACCCGCGCGCCCGCGAACTCCTGGCCAGCGTCGACCAGCGCTTCGAGGTCTTCGCCGGCGACCAGGGCGTGACGGTGGAGAGCTGGGGCCAGGGCCCCGCCGTGCTGCTCGCGCACGGCTGGAGCGGCTACGGCGCCCAGCTCGGCAGCCTGGTGCGGCCACTGGTGCAGGCCGGCTACCGCGTGCTGCTCTTCGATGCTCCCGGCCACGGCGGCCGGCCGCGCACGCAGTTCCACCTCG
>JAJNDL010000357.1 GCA_021156385.1 Moraxellaceae bacterium
GAGCCGCTGTTCGGCCGCGTCCTGTCCCCGCTGGAGCATTTCCTGCAGCGCGCCACGGCAGGCGGCATCGTCCTCATCGTCACGACGGTGGCGACGCTGGCCCTGGCGACGCTGGCGGGCAGCACGGCCCTGCACCACTTCTGGGAGCAGGAGCTGGCCATCGCCGCCGGCAGCACGTTCGCGCTGCGCCTGACGCTGCACCACTGGGTCAACGACGGCCTGATGGCGCTGTTCTTCCTGCTGGTCGGGCTGGAGCTCAAGCGCGAGATCCTGGTCGGCGAGCTCGCCTCGCTGCGCGACTCGGCGCTGCCGGTACTGGCCGCGCTGGGCGGCATGATGGTGCCGGCGCTGCTCTATACCGCCTTCAACGCGGGCACGGCGACCGTTTCGGGCTGGGGCATCCCCATGGCCACCGACATCGCCTTTGCCATCGGCATCCTCGTGCTGCTCGGCACGCGGGTGCCGCGCAACCTCATCATCTTCCTCATGGCGCTCGCCATCGCCGACGACCTGGGCGCGGTACTCGTCATCGCGCTCTTCTACACGCACGAGCTGAACCTGCAGGCCCTGCTGGCCGCCCTGGCGCTGTTCGGCCTGCTCCTGCTCGCCAACCGCGGCGGCGTGCGCCGCCCCCTGCCCTATGTGCTGCTCGGCGGCGCGCTCTGGTATGCCGTGCTGGCCTCCGGCGTGCATGCCACCATCGCCGGCATCCTGCTGGCGCTGGCCATCCCCTCGCTGTCGCGCCATACCCCGCAGCAGTTCGACGAGCGCATCGCCGGGCTGCACGCCGCCTTCCGCGAAGAGGACTACGGCGGCGGCAACGCGCCGCTCAGCAATACGCGCATGAACGAGATCGCGGTCGCGATGGAGCACTCCGCCGAAGCCGTGCAGAGTCCGCTGCTGCGCATCGAGCACGGCCTCCAGCCCTGGGTGACCTTCCTCATCATCCCGGTCTTCGCCCTCGCCAATGCCGGCATCGACCTCGGGCAGGTGAAAGGCGGCGACCTGCTGCAGCCGGTGACGCTGGGCATCGTGGCGGGCCTCGCCCTCGGCAAGTTCCTCGGCATCAGCCTCTTCTCCTGGGCTGCCGTGCGCCTGGGCCTGGCGCGACTGCCGGCCGGCGTGAGCTGGGGACAGCTCACCGGTGCGGCGTGGCTGGGCGGCATCGGCTTCACCATGTCGCTATTCATCAGCCAGCTTGCCTTCACCGACGCGGCGTACGTGGAGCAGGCGCGGCTGGGCATCCTGCTGGGCTCGGCCGTGTCGGCGGCGATCGGGCTGGCGTGGCTGCTCACGGCAACGCGGCGCACGCCTCCGGCCTGACGCGGCGCTGCGTCGAGCCGGGCTCGCTACCGGAGGACAGGGCCGGCCGCCGGTGCCGCGGAATCGACTTCACACCGGAAGAGCCATGGACATGCCCGGCGGCATCGGGTATTTCCACGGGCACTCTTTCGTCTGGCACCGCCCCTCATGGACGCATTCGCGCAGTTCTGGCAACAGCTCACCGCCCGCCCCGATTTCTGGGGCTTCATCAGCATCCCCCTCGTCGCCGCCATCGTCACCTGGGGCCACGTGTGGTGGGCCATGCAGATGGTGTTCTATCCGCTGGAATTCATCGGCATCAAGACACCGCAACTGGAGAAGGCGCTCGGCCTGCATCCCTTCGGCTGGCAGGGCATTATCCCGCGCAAGGCGCGCAAGATGTCCGACATCGTCGTCGAGCGCGTGATCCGCAAGATGGGCTCGGTCAGCGACTTCCTGCGCCAGATGGAGCCGGAGAAGGTCGCCGCCTATGTCGCCGAATCGGTGGCGATGCACATCGAGGAATACACCGACGAGGTGATGCGCGAGCGCAACAGCGTGTTCTGGGACAACCTGCCGGTGATGATCCGCAAGCGCATCTACGCGCACGTGCGCAGCCACCTGCCGCGCATCATGGACGGCGTGGTGCAGGCCATGATCGAGCAGATCGACGACCTCGTGGACGTGAAGGAGATGTGCGGCCGGCAGATGGAGGCCGACAAGGCGCTGGTGGTGCGCATGTTCCTCGAGGTCGGCGACAAGGAAATAAAATTCATCATCAACGCAAGCTTCTGGATCGGCCTCGCCTTCGGCTTCGTGCAGATGGTGCTGTTCTGGTTCCTGCCCTGGCACTGGATGCTGCCGGTCTATGCCGCCGTGCTGGGCCTGCTCACCAACTGGCTGGCGCTGGCCATGGTGTTCCGCCCGGTCAACCCGATAAAGATCGGGCCCTTCACCATCCAGGGCCTCTTCCTGCGCCGCCAGGCGGCGGTGGCCGACAAGTTCGCCGCCCTCTCCTCGCAGGAGATCCTCACCGTGCACCAGTTCATGAAGGAAGTGCTGACCGGCTCGCGCGCCGAACATGCGCGGCGCATGATCAAGCGCCACGTCAATGCGCTGGTGGACGAATCGGTGCTGGCGCGCACCGGCGCGCAGGTGGCCTTCGGCGCCGCCGGCTTCGCCGACCTGAAGTCGCGCATCACCGACAAGAGCGTGCAGATGGCGCTGCGCCCGCTCTCGCATCCCGCCTTCAACCGCGAGCGCGCCGCGGAACTCGCCACGCTCTTCGCCGGCAAGATGAAGGAGATGACGCCGGCGGAATTCCAGGACCTGCTGCGCCCCGCCTTCCAGGAAGACGAGTGGATCCTGCTCGTGCTGGGCGCCGTCACCGGGCTGATTGCCGGCTGGGCTCAGCTGATGCTCGGCTTCCAGTAACGTAGCCACCTGCCGAACGGCATACGGGCCGGCGCGTGGCGCCGGCCCGCCTATCTCACAGCGCCTCGGCGGCTTCCTGCGGCGCTTTCACGCTGATGGTTTCCGGCACCGGTGCGGCCCCCGGCGTCGTAACCGGCGCCGACAGTGCCGCGCCGGGCTGCCAGGTCTTCATGCCATAGGCGCGCTCCA
>JAJNDL010000358.1 GCA_021156385.1 Moraxellaceae bacterium
GTTGTTCGATCTGCCGCGGCAGGCGCTGCGCTGGCGAACGCAGCAGAAGGAGCGCGCGATGAACGCGTCGCTGCTCGATGCTTACTCGCACCTGCTGGCTGGCCGTTTCATCCGGTCGCGCAAGTCGGCCGAGGCGGCGCTGGGCCAGGAGCGCTCTCTCAGCAGCGGCGGCCAGCAAGTCGGCAACGCGGCCCAGGTGCGCACAATCGCCCACCTTCTCGCGGCAGAAAGCGCGCAGGCCCTGCAGGACCGCGCCTCGCGTGAGGAGCACCTCAAGCAGGCGTTGGAACAAGCGGCTTCGCGCGATGCCCAGGAAACGCGGGAGGGCGCCTTGATGCGGGCGGCGCGCTGGTCGCTGGACGACCGCGAGCCCCAGGCGGCCATGGCCTGGCTCAAGGGACTGCCGCAGGGGGCGGCCCGCCGCACCCTCGCGCTGCGAATCAAGCTGAAGGCCGCGCGGCTGGCGCAGCAGACCGCCGAGGCGCTGGAGACGGCGCGCCTGCTGGGCAAGCATCGCGCCTTTTCGGCCGGCGCGGCGCAAAGTATCGTTCGCGGCCTGGCCATCGACCTGTTGAACGGAGCTCACGACGTCGCGCAGCTACAGCGCGCATGGACCTCTCTCGAGGCCGCCGAAAGGGAGATGCCGGAGCTCGCCATCCATGCGGCTCAGCGTCTTATCGCACTGGGCGGCGATGCACACCTGGCGCGTGACTGGTTGCTGCCGGTGTGGGAGCGTCAAGACGAGCTGGGCGACGGCCTCAAGGTTAAGCTGGTGCACGCACTTGAAGCGGGGCTGGATAGCTTCGACGGTGCCTGGCTGGCACGCATCGAACAAGCGCAGCGAGGCAACCCGCGCGACGCGACGCTGCAATACCTCGCCGGGATGGCATGCATGAAGCGCCAGCTCTGGGGCAAGGCGCAGCAGTTGATGGGCCAGGCCGCGATGGGCCTACAGGACGCGAAACTTCACCGCAACGCCTGGCGCGCGCTAGCGCTGCTGGCGGAGGAGCGCGGCGACAGCGAGACGGCCGCGCAGGCCTGGAAGCGCGCCGCCGAGTAGACGTACACCCCCGAAGCGGCCTGCGGCCGCCTCCCCCTCAAGGGGGCGCCACTAGCGGCCCGGCAAAGCCGGTTCCGCGGTGGCCCCCCGCTTTAGCCCGGGCCCTCCGAATGGCCCTGCAGTGGCTGGCGCTATTTATTGCAGCGGCAGGCTGGTCTGCTCGAACGGCAGCTTCATCTCGCGCAGGTCGCGCTTCGTTTCCACCAGCACCAGCGGTCCTTCATCGATGACGATGGGGGCCGGACGCTCGCGCGGTACGCGCACGGGCTGAGGTTCGGCAGCCATGGCGGCCTGGGCTGCTGCGATCTTTTCCGCATCGGAGCTGACCCACTGCAGGCCGGAGCTTTCCGCGACTTGCACCAGGTCCTGCACGGGCAGCTGGAACGGCTGGACCTTTGGCAGGCCCGGCGCCGCATGGGCCGGCGCAATCTGGACCGGCGGCGCCTGGACCGGCGCCACGGCGGGGCGCGGCGATTCGGCGGCGGGGTGCACGGAATCCACGGCTCGCGTCGGCGCTTCCACGTCCTCGTTCACGAAGCCGGTGGGGTAGCGCACCCGCTCGCCATGCTCCTGCAGCGTTTCAGCGGCGGGTTGCACGTTCTCCGGAGCAACCGGAGCAACTGCTGCAGCCTCTTCGCGCGGCTGGCGATCGCCACGTTCGCGGCGGTCGCGGCCGTAACGGTCGCGCGAGCGGCGTTCACGGCGCTCTTCACTTTCCTGGCCTTCGGGAGGCCGCACGTCCTGGTGGGTATGCGATTCGAG
Source organism: Moraxellaceae bacterium (assembly GCA_021156385.1). Taxonomy (GTDB): domain Bacteria; phylum Pseudomonadota; class Gammaproteobacteria; order Pseudomonadales; family Moraxellaceae; genus UBA2031. The sequence continues at coordinate 1,823 of JAJNDL010000358.1, forward strand.
TACGGCGTCGGCCGCGGGAGCCTGCTGGCTGCCGCTGTCGGGCACCATGCCGACGGATGCTGCCGCGCCTGCCAGTGCGGCAGCCTCGGCATTTTCACCGGCCGGGGACTGCTCGCGCGGGCCGCGCTCGCCACGGCGGCCACCTCGTTCACCTCGTTCGCGACGGCCTTCGCCGCGCTCGCCCCGTTGCTCGCCGCGCGGAGGGCGTTCCTGGCGTTGTTCGGCGCCTGCGCCTTCGATGCCGGGTTGCAGGTTAGCGGCCACACCCTCGGCGGGGAGGCGCTGCTCGTCACGGCGCTCGCGCTGGCCCTGGCGCTCGCCACGGCCTTCGCCGCGCTCTTGTCGATCGCCGCGGTCTTGGCGCTCACCGCGCTCGGGCCGCTCACCACGCTCTTGCCGGTCGCCGCGGCGTTGCTCGCCGTCGCGCGGACGGCCGCCTTCGCTGCGCGGCTGGCCTTCACCTGCCTCTGCGCGATCACGGCGCGGCTCTCCGTCACGGCCGCGTCCTTCGCCTCGGCCTTCGCCACGACGGCCATCGCGGCGCTCGCCGTCACGGCCACGTCCGCCGCGTCGGCTGTCGCCGCGCGCACCGTCACGCGCTCCTTCGCGCCGTTGCTCTTCCTTCTTTGCTTCGGCCACCGGAACCGGCGCAGGCGCCGGCGTCACGCCGAACAAGGCTTTGATCCAGGCCATGAAGCCGTGCTCGGCCGGCGCGGGGACGGGGGCGGGTGGGGTCACGGGTTTGCGGGCCACGGGCTCCGCTGCCTTGACGGGTTCCGGCTTGGGCACGGCGATCGGCGCGGGTGCGTCCGGCAGCACGCCCTTGATGATGGGCTCCTGCTTGTTCGTGCGCTCGTGCGAGCGCCGCGTGACCGCTGTCGGGTCCTCGATTTCCTCAGCCATGTGGTAGCTGGCCTGAATGTTGTCGAGGCGCGGGTCGTCGTGCTTCAGGCGTTCGAGGCGGTAGTTGGGCGTTTCCAGCGTCTTGTTGGGCACCATGATCACCGAGAGCCGCTGCTTGAGCTCGATCTTGGCGATCTCGGGTCGCTTCTCGTTGAGCAGGAAGGAGGCGACGTCGACAGGCACTTGCACGTGCACGGCG
>JAJNDL010000359.1 GCA_021156385.1 Moraxellaceae bacterium
CCGGCCACGCCCGGCCCTGCACGAACGCAGGCGCGGGCCATGCAGGAGAACGACCATGCCCAACTATCGCCAGAAGACAGCCCCCATCAAGGACGTGGGCGGCAAGGACGTGACTGATCGCGAACTCGCCGATAACCGCAGCCCGGCACAACGTGAAGCCGAACGTCGCGCCGGCGAGCCCGCGATCGATACCGGCCCGGAACAGGACAACCCCGGCAGTGATGTGGCCGGCAACGTCAGCGCCAACAAACGCGGCGGCGGTACACACGGCGGCCGCACCCGCTGAATGAAACGCGCGTGGTCTTCCGCCCGACGCACGGGAGACCGCGCCAGCCCCACTTTCTGCCAGTCCCGCCTGGAAACGAACAGCATCGGAACCCGTTTCCGCCCTGCCTGCAGAGCAGCACTTGCAGCAGAAAATGTTGCTCTGCCCGGATAGTCACCTGAAGTCTTTCTCTGAAAAAAACGTGCCGGCGCCCGCCTTGCGAGTCACACCTGCTCCCTCCTCCTGCTAAACCCTTATGGAGGGGAGCCGGGTCGGTCCCTCCTCCTGCTAAACCCTTATGGAGGGGAGCCGGGTCGGAAACTTATCGTTGTCGCGATAAGCAGGACGCTTGCCCATGACCAGATTCGACACATCCACCGAGGCCGACAGGAACGGGCGCGGGCCTTCGCCGGAGCTCATGGCGAAGGCGGAGGAGCGCCAGCAGTTCAACAACATCCTGCTCATCACCATGCTGGCCGTGGCACTGATGACGCTCGGCCTGCTCCTGTCCTGGCGCTGGCTGCCCGGCCTGCTTGCCCTGCTCACCGGCCTGGGCCTGTTGCTGCTGCACCGCTGGGCCCTGCGCACGCCCGACAACACGCGGCTGCAACGCCTGACGCACATGCTGCTGGCCACTGCCCTGTTGCTGATTGCCCTGCTGCCCTTCCTCACCACGCATGACGAAGCTTTCGTGCGCTGGTTCCTGCCGGTGGTGCCGATGGTCGCGGCATTCCTGTGCCCGCTGGCCGGGGCACTTGTCTGGACCGCGATCACGATCGTGGTCGCAGTCGGTTTCTGGGGCCTCGAGCGTGCCGAGTTTCCCGGCGAGCTGGCCAACCTGCGCACGCAGATGCGGCTCATCCTCATCTTCATCGTCGCTGCCATCAGCATTGCCGCGCGCCGCGCCACCGACCGCCATATCCGCGCCCTCGCCCTGAGCCTGCAGGCCGAATACGAATCCAAGCGCAGTGCCGAACAGGCCCGGCTCGAGGCCGAACAGGCAGCGCAGGCGAAGTCCGCCTTCATGGCCACCGTCAGCCACGAGCTGCGCACGCCGCTGAATGCCGTGATCGGCCTGAACGGGCTGCTGCTCGACTCGCCACTGACACCCGAGCAGCGCCAGCATGCCGAGCTTGCGCGCAGCTCCGGCGAGGCCATGCTGCAGATCATCAACGACATCCTCGAGTTCTCGCGCAGCGAATCCGGCCGGCCACTGCTGCAGCACCTGGTGTTCGACCCCCGCCAGGTGGTAGCCGACACAGTGGGCCTGGTGCAGGAACAGGCCCGGGCCAAGGGGCTGGCCCTCGAGTTCGATGTGGAAGCGCCGGGCGGCATACGCGGCGATCCCGACCGCCTTGGCCAGATCCTGCACAACTTTCTCGGCAACTCGGTGAAATTCACCAGTCACGGCCACGTCATCCTGCGCTGCCGGCCCGCCACCGGCCAGGCGGCGGATGATCCGCGGACTTGGCTGCGCTTCGAGGTCGAAGACACCGGCATCGGTATCGCACCAAGCCTGCGTGCACTGGTCTTCGAGCCGTTCGTGCAGGCCGATACCTCGAGCACGCGCCGCCATGGCGGCACCGGCCTGGGCCTCACCATCTGCCGGCGCCTGGCCGAAGCCATGGACGGGCGCATCGGCTTCGACAGCACGCCGGGCCAGGGCTCGACGTTCTGGGTCGAGCTGCCCTTCGAGGCGGTGCCGCCCGAGGAATGGCCGAAGTCCGAAGCCGCCACTGCGGCACCACGCACCGCGAACGCCTTCCAGCGCGCACGCATCCTCGTCGCCGAGGACAATCCGGTGAACCAGACCGTTGCCGTGGAAATGCTGAAGCGCCTGGGCTGCCGCGTCGACATCGCGAGCAATGGCGAGGAAGCGGTGACCGCCTACCGCGCACTGCCCTACGACCTCATCTTCATGGACTGCGACATGCCGGTCATGGACGGCTATGCCGCCAGCCGTGCCATCCGCGCCCTGGAAACGCCCGGGCACCGGGTGCCCATCGTCGCGATGACTGCCGCCGCCTTCGAAGGCGATCGTGAACAATGCCTGCTGGCCGGCATGGACGACTATCTGGCCAAGCCCGTGCGCATGAGCGAACTGCAGCGCATGGTGCAGGCCTGGCTGCCGGAGCACCTGTTCCGCGACCACGCCTGAGCCGTTTCTCGTGGCGCCCGACCACTTCCAGCCGTGCTTACAAAATCTCCGGGAATCCGGCGGCAGCCTACGTCAGGCTCGGCCATCCTTAGCAGGCGCCGCCGTTTCCCCGCGGAACAGTCCCCATGAGCACCGAGCGGAACGATATCGACACCGTCTACCAGTTCCAGCCTGTCACCGATCCGAAGGTCGACCGGCTGGCCCATCTCGAGCACGGCCGCATCTGGGTGTCCGACCCCGCCAGCTTCAACGATCCCTTCGACCTGCGCCTCTACATCCGCGACCTCACCTGCCGCGGCCCCTATGCCGACGAGGAGCGCCTGCGCCAGGCGCTCGCCTGCCTGCTGCGCGACAACGCCCAGGTGCGCGACTTCTGGCTCTTCGACGATGCCCTGCTGGCCGTGCTGCAGGACTGGATGCAGGGAAAGGTCGGCAGTCGCGACGTGATCGCCGCCGTGCAGCAGCGCTTCAACTCCTTCGGGGTGGCCTGCTTCACGCAGGATTGGCAGAGCCCGCTGATGTGGTCGCACTATGCCGACCAGCACGAAGGCTTCTGCATCGAGTACCGCGTATGCAAGGACGAGCTCGCCCGCGACGATCGCCACATGTTCCTGCAGCAGCACGTGCAGTACGTCTCGGCATTGCCGGAAATCTGCCTGTCGGAAGTGCTGTTTTCGCCCCATCAGGTGCTGAACCGGCTGCTCTCCACCAAGAGCATCGAGTGGGCCTACGAGAAGGAATGGCGGTTGATCAGCTTCGCGCGCAGCCACGCCTCGGTGGAACTGCCTGCCGGCATGCAGATCTCGGCGCTGATTGGCGGCATCCGCATGCATGACGAGAACCTGCAGGCGCTGATCGAGACCGCACGGCGCCTGGATGTGCCGGCCTACAAGGTGGAGGCGGACGCGCATTACGCGATGGTGCTGAAGCCGTTGCCGGAAGCCGCGCCGCGGAACGGATAGGGGCACGGCCACCACGGGCGGGCTCACCCGCTGGCCGGACGCTTCAGCAGTTTCCGCTGCAGGGTGCGGCGATGCATCTTCAGCGCGCGTGCCGTCGCGGAGACATTGCCCTGGTGTTCCTGCAGCACGCGCTGGATATGTTCCCATGTGAGGCGGTCAACCGAGAGCGGCGTTTCCGTCGCTGGCGGCATTTCAGTCTCTACACCCTGCGCAACCGTGAAGGCGCTCAGTACGTCGCCGGCGGTGGCCGGCTTGCAGAGATAGTTGAAGGCGCCGCGGCGCATGGCTTCAACGGCGGTGGCGATGCTGCCGTAGCCGGTGAGGATGACGATACGCAGCGCCGGTGCGCGTTCGTGGAGTAACTGCAGGAGCTGCAGGCCGCTGTCACCCTCCAGGTTGAGGTCGAGCACGGCACGGTCAGGCGCGGACGCGCCCAGCTGTGCGAGCGCTTCGGCGGCATTGCGCGCCGTCAGCACGGTCTCGCCGCGCCGGCGCAGCGA
>JAJNDL010000360.1 GCA_021156385.1 Moraxellaceae bacterium
GCCCACACCGCGGCGGTGATGCCGGCGAGTGCCAGCAGGAGTACGGCCGCTGCGATCAGCAGCCCTTTCGTGGCGCGCTTCATGTCCTCGTTTCCCCTTGCATTTGCCTGCTGCCATGATGCCGCGTTGCGCCCGCGCGGTCACTGGCAACGGGCACGGCTGGCGCGGTCGCAACGGTCAGGGCAAAGCAATTGGCGGAAAGTGCAGCGCGCCGGTGCGGCACCGCGCGCGCATGAGGAGCTGCTCAGGGAGGTGCCTTGGCGGACCGGGCCTCGCGCTCCGGCGGCGCGAACAGGTCCCAGGTGGCGATGAAGAGCGCGGCGATCACCGGCCCGATGATGAAGCCGCTCATGCCGAAGAGCACGAGGCCGCCCAGCGTCGAGATCAGCACGACGTAGTCGGGCATCTGGGTGTCCTTGCCGACGAGGAGGGGGCGCAGCAGGTTGTCGATGAGGCCGATGGCGAGCACGCCGAAGGCGATCAGCACCGCGCCTTTCACCATCTCGCCGGTGGCCAGGAACCAGATGGCGACCGGCGCCCACACCAGCGCCGCGCCCAGCGCCGGCAGCAGCGACAGGAAGGCCATCACTGCGCCCCAGAGCACCGCACCCTCGATGCCGAGCAGGGCGAAGATGATGCCGCCGAGCGCGCCCTGCACCGCGGCCACCACGAAGCTGCCCTTGATGGTGGCGCGGATCACCGTGGTGAACTTGGCGAGCAGGCGCTGCTTGTAGCGCATGCCGAGCGGGATGGCCTGGCGGATGCGCAGCGCCAGTGCGGCGCCGTCGCGCAGCAGGAAGAAGAGCAGGTAGAGCATGATCACGAAGCTGGTGAGGAAGCTGAAGGTGTTCTGGCCGACCGTCACTGCCTGCGACACCAGGCTGCGGCTGCCCTGCATGGCGGCGGCCGAGATTTTTTCCTGCAGCGAACCGATCTCGGTGAGGTCGTTGCGCTCGAGCAGGCGCACCGCCCAGCCGGGCAGCAGTTCGAGCGCGCGTGCCAGCCAGGCGCCGAAATCGATGCGCCCGGTCTGCACCCGCTCGTAGACCGAGGCTGCCTCTTTCGCGAGCATGCTGCCGATCAGCGACAGCGGCAGGATCACGATAAGCAGGCAGAGCAGCAGCGTCAGCGCGGCGGCGGCATTGCGGCGCTGGCCGACACGCGCCAGCAGGCGGCGGTGCAGCGGCGCGAATACCACGCCCAGCACGGCAGCCCAGAACACGGCGTTGAAGAACGGCAGCAGGATCCAGCCGAAGGCCAGGGTGACCGCGATCAGCAGCAGGAGGAAGGTTTTCTGCTGCAGCCCCTGTTCTTCCATGGTTCATCCGTAATGAAGGTGCGCATGGCTGCCATGCGCACCGCTCGTTGCTGTGGCCGGCGCCCCCGGTTCAGGTCTCGTCGATCACGGCGCCGCCGACGATGATGCCTGGCGTCGTTGGTGGCGGTGTCGTGGTCGTGCCGGTGCCCGGCGGAGTCGTTCCGGGGGTGATGCCGGTGTCGATCGTGCCGCCACCGGTGTTGAGGGTGGGTGGCGTCCCCGTCAGAGTATTGCCGCTGCCACCGCTGCCTGTGTTGGGTGTGCCGGCGATTCCGGTATTGCCTGTGCCACCGCCGGTATCGGTCGTACCGGTGCCACCTGTGCCGGTATCGTCCGGGTTGCCGCTGCCCGGCGTGGTGTCGAGCGAGATGCCGCCGTTATTGCCGGTGTTCCCGCCGAGGCTGATGCTGTCGATGACGAGGCGGCCGAAGGTGCCGTCGACCTCGCTGTTGGTGCCGGCGGTGTAGAACAGCGTATCGGTTGGCTGGTTGGCGGCATTGTTGCCGAAGGCCAGCGCCCACAGGCCCTCGATGACGAGGATTTCACCGCTGGCGTCGCGCAGCGTCGCGACATGCGTGCCGGTGCTCATGTCGTAGGCATTGATGCGCCCGTCGCCGAAGTTGCCGACCAGCAGCGAGTTGCCGACGCCGCCGAAGCCGGGCGGCGCCAGCGCCACGCCCCAGGGCGCGTTGAGCTCGCCCTCCGAGGCGATGCGCCGGATCAGGCGGCCCTGGCCGTCGAAGAGGTTCACGTAGCCGAGGCCGGGACCGGGCTCCTCTCCGTCGCCGGTGTCGGACTGCTTCGCATACGTCACCACGAGCCGGTCGTTCACCGCCTGGATGTTGAAGGGCGCGAAGCCGGCGGGCAGGCCCGCGTCGAGGAAGCCGCCGCTGGTGGTGACTTCGTTGAAGGCGTTGTCGAGGGTGATGATTCTGCCGTTGTGGAAATCGGCGGCGAACAGGAAGGTGCTGCCGTTGACGCCGAGGCGGGCAAGGCCGGTATAGGAGGCTTCGCTGGCGGCACCGTTGTGGACGGTGACGGCGCGGTTGCCGAAGCCCGCGCGCGACGACCACGCGGCGATCGTGCCGCCGGTGCCGGCCACGATGAAGTCGGCCGGCCCGGCGACGGTGTTGGCGGTGACGATGAAGTCGCTGGCGAGCGGATTGAAGACGATGCCGGCGGGACCGGCCGCGCCGCGGCTGCCGCCCGGAATGGACACCGCCGGCCCCGCGACGGCCCCGTTGCCGTCGTAGGCGGTCACGGTGTTGCTGCCGGCGTTGGCGATCCAGGCCGGCCCGCCGGGGGCGAAGGCCAGCCCCCAGGGATTGACCAGGCGTGCGTCGTGGCGGGCGGCGTCGATGGAGGACTGGTTGGAGACCAGCGGGGTGGCGGCGACTTCGGTGGAAATGGCGGCGGGCGTGCCGGCGCTTCCGCTGTCGTCGTCACTGCAGGCGGCGAGTGCCGCCAGGGCGACCCCCGCAACGATGGTGCGAGCCTTGCGCGAATGGTGCATGGAAGCCTCCCAGCCTCTGCGAGCCTTTTCAAAAGTCCGTTTCGGCGTCCCGGGCCCGGGCACGCTGAGAGCGTGCTGCGCGCA
>JAJNDL010000361.1 GCA_021156385.1 Moraxellaceae bacterium
CACCGCCTGCGCGGGAAAGGTGAAGCGCGCGATCGCCGCGGCCAGTTCCGGCTCGAAGGCGCGCACGCTCGCGGAGCCTTCCGCCACGCGCACCTGGCTCACTGTGCCGTCCGGCTCGATGCTGAGCTGGAAGGTGACGAAGGCCCCCACCGGCCCCTTGCGCGCCGCGCGCTCGAGCAGCGCATCCACCGGTGCGCCCTGCTGGTCGAAAACGCAGCCGAGCTGCGCCGGGTTGCGCGTGCCGTCGGCAGTGATCGCGGCGGCGGCCTTCTCGCAGGCCGCGAGTGGCGTGCGCGCCAGCAGCGCCACGGCCTCTTCGGTGGTCAGCGGGCGCGCGGGCGGCTCGGCCCGGGCCAGGCTGGCCGGCAGCAGACACATGAAGAGAGCAAGACAGCGGAGCAATGACACGATGCGGGACCGAACAGGTAACGGCTCAAAGGAACCCGGGTGGCCAGCATCAGCCATTCCGGCGCCTTTGCCAACCTGCGCCGCGAGACCGGCCTAGAACACGCCGGGCTGCAGGGGCTGGCCCTTCTTCAGGCCCCAGCCATCGGCCTTGAGCGCCGTCGCCTGCGCGCAGGGCTGCGCCAGCAGGGTGAGCGTATAGAACACGTCGCGGCCGACACAGACTTCATAGACGAGCGTGTAGTCGCCCGCCGGCAGCGGCACGCCGGCCTCCAGCTCCTCGCTCGGCGAGCCGAGCACGAGCGTCGCGTCGGCCGGCACGGCGAAGGGCAGTTGCAGCGTGCGCTGCGCACGCTTGTCCGCCGAGAAGCGCTCGCTGACGCGCACGATGACGTCGGCGCCGAATTCCTCGTCGGCCAGCGGATCGAACAGCACGGCGCTCTCCAGGATGACGACGCCCTGCGCCCGGTTGCCGGCTCCCCACGCGGGCTCGCCTTCCGCCAGTTCACGCGCGCGCAGCCAGAGCTGGCTGCCGGAGATGGTGAGGTCGAGCTTGCGTTCCATGAGGGATGACTCCGCTACCGCGAAAAGAAGGGACGTTGCAAGCGGCGTGTCTCCTGTCGAAGGCACGCCACCTTTTTCCAAGACTAGTTCTTCAACAATGCAATGACGGTGTTGGCGATCTGCAGAGCCCTGGCCTGATCGAACTGCGCGTCGTTGCCCGTCATCCGGATCTTGACCATGTAGCCCTGCAGGCCCGTCATCACCAGCCAGGAATGGACATCCACGCCCGGCGCGGTATCGAGCTGCAGCAGGTAGTTCAGGTGCGCCAGGTAGGCTTTCCGGTCCGCGAGGTCGACAACGCCGTTGCTCAGCTCCTTCACGCCCTGGTACTTGCCAAGCCGCTCCTGGGCGCGGATGTCGCCCAGCGCCATGCTGTAGGCCTTGCCCGTCACCGGAGAGGCGACGCCATCATCGATCGGGCCCATGCCGGCGTCGAAGACGATGATGGTGAGCGTGGCCTTGGTGGCGCCATCGATGAGCTGATAGCCGGTCGCTGCGCCCAGCCGGGCGTCGCCGAAGCCCTGCACGCCGCCGCCGGCCATGAAGCCGTGCAGGTCCGCCGGCAACTTGTTGAGCAGGGCAGCTTCGCGCGACTCCGCGAAGACGGATGTGGACACCAGCATCAAAAGCAGAAAGAGAAACCGCATGAATCGTTCCCTGTTGGTTTTTATGAGGCGGCGCGCATGGCGGCAGCCGGCTTGCTTCACTGCTCCGCGCGACGCCTGCGCCATCGACGTGCCGGGATTCAGCCCTTACTGCTGCGAATGAAAATTCAGGGTGTGATGAAAGACATCCGCCTTGCCCACCGCAGGAAACCGGAGCTGCTGGAAGGCAGCCCGGACTTTGTCCGCGAGGCCCTGCAGCTCGGGTTTTGACACCTTGGCCGTCACCTTGGTGACAGCGCCCGTGCCATCGACGGCAGCCTCGATCAGGATGGCCCCGGACAGGCAGGCGTTATCGCGCAGCGCCTGCTGGTAAAGGCCATGCATGACGGGAATGCTCTGGTTGATGACCGCGAGGATGTCTGCCTGCTGCAACAGCCCGGGTTTGAGACTGGAACTCAACGCAGCTTCGGCACTGGTCGGGCAGGGCGGGGGCCGGAGCGTCGCCACCGGCTTGAAGTTTAGTGCCGGCACGGCGCCGGTTTCATCGCTCAAGGCGCTTTCGTCAATGCTGTCGAGGGCCAGCGCAATGCCCGGCAACAACACTCCCAGTAGCAACAGTTTGCGATTCATAAGACTTCCCTGATGCGCATCGCGCTATCGCGTGCGCCGTTCAGAATCCCCACAACTGCGCCGCCGCGCCGTAGGTCAGCCCGAAGAGCGGCGCGTTGGACAACACGAACAGCGCGAAGCGCGCTTCGATCTTGTTGGTCAGCGCCTGCACCAGGCTGTGCACCACGCGCAGGCCGACATAGGCCCAGGCGAGCACCAGGTTGATCTCCGTGGTATTCCCCATCACGGCCAGCGCCAGCACGAGCGCGTAGAAAATCGTGGGCTGTTCCATGAGGTGGTTGTAGTTGTCGGCCTTCCACCGGACATGGGGCGGCAGCGTGGCCATCTGCTCGCCGCTGGGCGCGTTCGGGTCGAGCTTCATCTTCATGGCAAGGATGGCCGGGATGCGCGTGGCGTACATCCAGATCCACATCACCATCGACCAGGCGACCAGTGCAACCACGGGTTCCAGCAGCGCGGTATTGGCAAGCATGTTCATTCCCCTGTGTGAGTTTTTTCGTTATGGCGATCGGCGCGGCGCGTGCGTCATTCGCGAATGTCGGGCTCGACCAGCCGCGCCAGCAGCGTCAGCGATTCCTGCCAGCCGAGATAACACATCTCCGCCGGAATGACGTCCGGAATGCCTTCCTGCACGATGCTGAGCTCGGTGCCGCAGGAGACTGCCTGCAGCGTCACCGTCACCTGCATCACGCCGGGCAGGTTGGGGTC
>JAJNDL010000362.1 GCA_021156385.1 Moraxellaceae bacterium
GATGGTCACGTCGTGCACATGCGACTCCTTCATGCCGGCAGAGGTGATCTTCACGAACTTCGGACGCGAGCGCATGGACTCGATGTCTGACGAACCGGTATAGCCCATGGATGAGCGCAGGCCGCCCATGAGCTGGTGCACGATGCCGCTCATGGGGCCCTTGTAGGGCACGCGACCTTCGATGCCTTCCGGAACAAGCTTCTCGACACCGGCAGCGGCGTCCTGGAAATAGCGGTCGGCAGAGCCCCCACCACGCTGCGCCATCGCGCCCAGCGAGCCCATGCCGCGATAAGCCTTGTAGTAGCGACCCTGGAAGAGCTCGACGTCGCCCGGCGCCTCTTCGGTGCCAGCGAGCAGCGAGCCGACCATGATGACATGCGCGCCGGCGGCGATGGCCTTGGCGATGTCGCCGGAGAAACGGATGCCGCCGTCAGCGATCAGGGGGATCTGCCCCTTCAGTGCCTTGGCGACGAGATCGATCGCGGAAATCTGCGGCACACCGATGCCGGCCACGATGCGTGTGGTGCAGATGGAGCCCGGGCCGATACCGACCTTCACCGCATCCGCGCCCGCATCGAGCAACGCCAGTGCGGCATCGCCGGTGGCGATGTTGCCGCCGATGACCTGCATGTCGGGATAACGCTTCTTGATCCAGGCCACGCGGTCGATCACGCCCTTGCTGTGGCCGTGCGCGGTGTCGACCACCAGCACGTCGACGCCAGCCTCGATGAGCGCTTCCGCACGTGCCTCGGTCTCCGCACCGGTGCCGACAGCGGCGCCGACACGCAGACGGCCCTGATCATCCTTGCAGGCCATGGGATAAAGCTCGGCCTTGCGGAAGTCGTTCACGGTGATGAGGCCCTTGAGACGATAGTCGTCGTCGACGACGAGCACCTTCTCGATGCGGTGCTGGTGCAGCAGCTCCTTGATGCGCTCGTGCGACTCGCCCTCCTTCACCGTCACAAGGTTCGCCTTGGGCGTCATGATGGCGGAGACAGGCTGGTCGAGGCGGGTTTCGAAGCGCACGTCGCGGCTGGTGACGATGCCGACGAGATCCTGGCCGACCACCACCGGAACACCGGAGATGCGGTTGGCCTTGGTCAGCTCGATGAGCTGGCCAACGGTGGTTTCGGGACCAACCGTGATGGGGTCCTTCACCATGCCCGCCTCGTACTTCTTCACCCGGCGCACCTCGGCGGCCTGGGCGGCGATCTCCATGTTCTTGTGCAGTATGCCGATGCCGCCTTCCTGCGCGATGGCGATGGCCATGCGGGCTTCGGTAACGGTGTCCATGGCGGCGGACATGAGGGGAATGTTCAGGGCGATGCCGCGCGTAAGACGCGTCTTCAGGCTGACATCCTTGGGCAGGACCTCGGAATAGGCCGGCAACAGGAGGACGTCATCGAAGGTGAGTGCTTCCTGAACGATATCAAGCATGGGATCACCCGGGCGGGCAGAAAAAGGAAGGGCGCGATTATAGAGGAAAGGCCGGGCCGGATGAAATGCAGAGGCGCCTTACCGGGAGTCGGCAGGTGCTCCAGTTTCCATGCGGGAGAGAGCTTCCGCCTGCTGGGCGAACTGATCCTGCACTTGGGCATCCACCGCAGCGGCCTTCTGCTTGGCCACCTGGTAGGCGGGCTGTGCGGGGGAGCTGGCTGTGGCACTGCCGGAGCCCAGCTGCGTATAGGCCAGGTAAGCAACGACCGCGACGATGATCAGGAGCGAAAGTGCACGCATGCGGGCCTCTCAGGGCTGGGGCTGGGCGGGGGCTTGGGGTGTGAGGTCTTCCAGGCGCTGGATCTTGCTCGGATCGAGCACGACGGCTTCGCGTCCGGCGCCGCCCGTCTGGTCGTAATGCGTGATGCCGTCAGCGTCGACCCAGCGGTACACGGTCTGGGGAGTGGACGACGGGGCAGCGGCAATCTGTTCCTTACCCTCGCCTGCATCGGGAAGCAGCCTGCCCTTCTGCGCCACCGTCTCGACAATGGAGCGCCCCAGGGTCTGGCCCAAGGGCTCGCGGAAATACCAGCTCCCTGCGGCCGTCGCGATGACCGCCACGACGGCGAGAATGTTCAGAACCTGCCCGTCTTTCATGAAAAACCCTCGTTGCTGCTGGACATAGCGGTTTTGCGCTAACAGTAAGGACAGCGCCCCGGCTGCGGTACGGCCACCCGCATCAGCGGCATTACAGGGCGCCGGACGCTAGTGACCTCCACCCGTCGCAGCCCTGGTTTGCTGCATGCGCTGCGCTCCGGCCTCGAGTTCCCGGCGCAGCTTGTGCAAGCCCTCTTCGGTCTTTTCCTTGGCCACCTCGAGAGAGGTCGATGCTTCCTTTCCGGACGGGGCCGGGGGAGGCGGCAACGGGGTGATGCGGCTGCCGTCATAGACAACGCGGGTACCGCGCTGCGGGCCCTGCTCGAAATGCGTCACGCCGTCCTTGTCGACCCAGGTATAGAGCACATCGGGCTTCTGCTGCGCCGGCGCTGCGAGTGGCGCAGCGACACTGCCTGATGAAGACGCGACGGCCGCAGAGGCGTTACCCACGTCCCCCTCTCCCTCGAAGGCGGACAGATACCGGTTGACCAGGCTTCCCGCCACAACCAGAACCACCGTCACGGCGGCGAGCGCAGCCATCCTTTTCATCGGTGCCTCCCTGAAGAGCATGGTCCCGAGTGTAACCATTTCATGGCCTCCGGCAGTACTGCCGGCCTCGCGAGCCGCTAGAATGGCGCAACGCTCCGGCCGACTGCATCCCATGACCGCCACCCGCAACATCCTCACCGTCAGCCTGCTCAACGAGCAGGTGCGCGACCTGCTGGAGAACAGCTTCCCCAACCTCTGGGTTGAGGGCGAGATCTCCAACCTGGCCCAGCCGTCTTCCGGCCATCTCTACTTCACGCTCAAGGA
>JAJNDL010000015.1 GCA_021156385.1 Moraxellaceae bacterium
CAAGGAGAAAAAACGTGACCACTGAAAACGGAACATCGGCGGATCGCTTCACCCGTCACGCCACCTTCACCATCGAGCGCCACTATGCCTTCCCGCGCGAGAAGGTCTTCGCCGCCTGGGCCGAGCCGCGCGCCAAGGGCCGCTGGTTCGTCGGCCCCGACGAGTGGGAGTCCTCCGGCCACCGCCTCGACTTCCGCGAAGGCGGCCGCGAGACCGTGAGCGGCGGCCCGCCCGGCGGTCCGGTGCACCACTACAACGCGACGTATTTCGACATCGTGCCCGGCGAGCGCATCGTCTATTGCTACGAGATGCACCTCGATGCGAAGCGCATCTCGGTGTCGGTGACCACGGTTGAGTTCAAATCCGCGGGCACGGGCACCACGCTGGTCTTCACCGAGCAGGACGTGTTCCTGGACGGCATCGACAGCGCCGCCGAGCGCGAGCGCGGCACGCGCGAGCTGCTGGAGACTCTGGACCGGGAACTCGCGCGTAGCGCCTGAACCGATAATCTTGCTGTAGACCAGTTTTTTTGTGGCCATAAGCAAGGCAGTGCTGAGTTCCAGCGCCGCTGTCAGGCTGAAGCCTGACCCACAGGGAAATCCACCCGCCAGGACAGAAAGCCCGGCCGCGACAACAGAACAACCGAATCGCAGAATCCAGACTCAAGGAGATCCCCGTGACCCACGCTTTCGACCCCGCCAAACGCTGGCTGGCCCTCTACGTGCTCTGCTGCGGCGTGCTCATGATCGTGCTCGACACCACCATCGTGAACGTCGCGCTGCCCTCGATCAAAACCGACCTCGGCTTCAGCGAGACCTCGCTGGTGTGGGTGGTGAACGCCTACCTGCTCACCTTCGGCGGCTTCCTGCTGCTGGGCGGCCGTCTCGGTGACCTCTACGGCCACCGCAAATGGTTCCTGATCGGCCTCGTGCTCTTCACGGGCGCCTCGGTGGCCTGCGGCCTCGCGCGCTCGCAGGAACTGCTGGTGGCGGCGCGTGCCGTGCAGGGCCTGGGCGGCGCCGTCGTCACCGCCGTGGCGCTCTCGCTGATCATGGACCTCTTCACCGAGGAAGGAGAGCGCGCGAAAGCGATGGGCATCTACGGCTTCGTCTGCGCCGCGGGCGGCAGCATCGGCGTGCTGCTCGGCGGCGTCCTCACCACGCTGAGCTGGCACTGGATCTTCCTCGTCAACCTGCCCATCGGCATTGCCGTGTTCGTGCTCTCGCGCCAGCTCCTGCCGGAGTCGCCCGGCAAGGGCGCGGGCCAGTCGCTGGATGTCGTCGGTGCCATCAGCGTGACGCTCTCGCTGATGCTCGCGGTCTATGCCATCGTCAACGGCAACGAGGCCGGCTGGCTGTCGCTGCAGACGCTGGGCCTGCTCGGCATGGCCGCCGTGCTGCTCGCCGCCTTCCTCGTCATCGAGGCGCGCATCGCACAGCCCTTGATGCCGCTCTCGCTCTTCCACTCGCGCAACGTGAGCACCGCCAACGTCATCGCCACGCTGTGGGCGGCCTCGATGTTCGCCTGGTTCTTCATCTCCGCGCTCTACCTGCAGATCGTGCTGGAGTACACGCCCATGCAGGTCGGCCTCGCCTTCCTGCCCGCCGACCTCATCATGGCCGTGCTCTCGCTCGGCATCTCCGCGAAGCTCGTCATGCGCTTCGGCCTCAAGCCGCCGATGACGGTCGGCCTCGTGCTGGGCGGGATCGGCCTGCTGCTCTACATCCTGGCGCCGGTGGACGGCAATTACTGGCTGCACGTCTTCCCGGGCATGGTGCTGCTCGGCCTCGGCGGCGGCGTCGCCTTCAACCCGCTGCTGCTCGCCGCCATGAACGACGTGAAGCCCGAGGACTCCGGCCTCGCCTCCGGCGTCGTCAACACCGCCTTCATGATGGGCGGCGCGCTCGGCCTCGCCATCCTCGCCAGCCTCGCCGACGCGCGCACCGACGCGCTGCTCGCCACGGGCGTGGACCACAAGACGGCGCTCACCGAGGGCTATCACCTGGCCTTCCTCGTCGGCGGACTCTTCGCGCTCCTGGCCGCCGGCCTCGGCGCGCTGCTGATCCGAAGCCGGCACGCCCGCGACAAGCAACCCGAAGCCGACAACAAGACCGCCACCGCCCCGGTGGCCTGAACCCCGCGCAAGGAGAAGCACATGCAAAGCGACATCACCAAGGAACACGAGTGGCTCCGGCAATTCGTCGGCGACTGGACCTTCGAGGGCGAAGGCGACATGGGCCCCGGCCAGCCGCCGCACCGGTTCGGCGGCACGGAAAGCGTGCGCAGCATCGGCGGGATCTGGATCCAGGGGGAAGCCCGCGGGGCGATGCCGGACGGCGGCCCCACCATCATGCAGCTGACGCTGGGCTACGACGTGCTGAAGCAGCGCTACGTCGGCACCTGGCTGGGTTCGATGATGAGCTATCTCTGGATCTACGAAGGCAGCGTCGACGGCGGCGGCACCACGCTCACGCTGGAGGCGACCGGCCCGGTCATGGACGGCAGCACGCCGCCGCGGATGGCGCGCTACCACGACATCTACGAGTTCAAGAGCCCCGACCACCGCGTCCTCACCTCGCAGATGCAGCGCGAGGATGGCCAGTGGCAGCGTTTCATGACCGCGCATTACCGCCGGACGAAGAGCTGAACTTTCGCGCCGAGGCAGGCCGGCTGAAGCCCGCGCGCAGCGACGAGTTCGCCGCGGTCAGCGGGCCGGACGCCTCCGGCGGCATGCCGCCCTGCCAAAAACCCAACCACAGCATCAACCGCAGCAAGCCCGCAAGGAAGACCCCATGAAAAGCGTCAACCCCTACATCGATTTCGGCGGCCGCGCCCGCGAAGCGCTCGCCTTCTACCAGCACTGCTTCGGCGGCGAGATCCTCGCGCAGATGACCTATGCCGACGCGAAGATCGACTGCCCGCCGCAGTTCGCGAACAACGTGCTGCACTCCGAGTTCCGCAGCGACGCCATCCACCTCATGGCCTCCGACGGCCGCGCCGACCAGCCCGCCACCGTCGGCAACAACATCATGCTGAGCCTGGCCTTCAGCGATGCCGGCGAGCAGGAGCAGGCCTTCAACGCCCTTGCCGAAGGCGGCACCGTGACGCTGCCCCTGCACGACGCCTTCTGGGGCGCGCGCTTCGGCATGCTCGTCGACCGCTTCGGCATCCACTGGATGCTGAACTGCCAGAAGTAAAAATGCACAAGGAGAACGTCATGAACACCAGCCCCTTCATCCTCACGCGCACGCTGAACGCGCCACGCGAACTCGTCTGGAAAGTCTGGACCGACCCCAACCACCTCGCGCAGTGGTGGGGCCCGAAAGGTTTCCGGGTGGACGTCGCGAAACTCGACCTGCGCCCCGGCGGCACCTTCCATTACGGCATGCATGCCCCGAGCGGCGCGCCGATGTGGGGACTGTTCCAGTACCGCGAGGTGACGCCGCCCGAGCGCCTGGTGTTCCTGAATTCGTTCTCCAACGAAAACGGCGACGTCACGCGCGCGCCCTTCAACGGCGACTGGCCGCTGCACATGCTCTCGACGATCACCTTCGCCGCGCGCGGCAACACCACGGAAGTGACCGTGCAGTGGGAGCCGTTCGAGGCCAGCGCGGCCGAATGGGCGACCTTCGACGAAGGCCGCGCCAGCATGTCGGGCGGCTGGAGCGGGACCTTCGAGCAGCTCGAGGCCTACCTCGAAAAGACTAAGTAGCCGCAGGCTTTCCCGTGATAACGCCCCGCTTCCGGGGCGTTTTTTTGCTGCCCGTCGGCGAATCCGACCGCCGCCGCATTTCCGGACCGACGTCATTGGCAGCCCCGCGACTCGGCGTAGCATGGGCCGAAAACAACAACGGCCAGGGAACGCCACCATGAAATACCTCCGCACCCCCGACGCACGCTTCGCCCATCTGCCCGGTTACCCCTTCGAGCCTCACTACGTCACGCTGCACGACAACGAAGGCGGCCAGCTGCGCATGCACTATGTCGACGAAGGCCCGCGCAACGCGCCGGTGGTGCTCATGCTGCACGGCGAGCCGTCGTGGAGTTATCTCTACCGCAAGATGATCCCGATCGTGGCGCAGGCCGGCTACCGCGTCATCGCGCCCGACCTCGTCGGCTTCGGCCGCTCCGACAAGCCCGTCGCGCAGAGCGACTACTCGCACGGACGCCACGTGCAATGGATGCATGCCTTCCTGCAGCAGCTCCACCTCAAGGACATGACGCTGGTCTGCCAGGACTGGGGCGGCCTCATCGGCCTGCGCCTCGCCGCCGAGCATCCGGAATATTTCGCCGCCATCGTCGCCGGCAACACCATGCTGCCCGGCTTCCCGCTCGCCCACCCGGCGGTGCGCAAGGTGTTCGGCCCGCTGCGCCGCCTGCGCGCGACGCTGGGCTTCGGCAGCTGGTTCGCCTTCTCGCAGTTCTTCCCGGCATGGACGGCGGGCTTCGTGCTGCGCCTCGGCACCACGCGCGCGCTCCCGCCCGAGGTGCGCGCCGCCTACGACGCGCCCTTCCCCTCGCCGGAATACATGGCCGGCGCGCGCGTCTTCCCGCGCCTCGTGCCCAGCGACATGCGCAACAACCGGGCCGCCTGGAAGCAGCTCATGCAGTGGCAGAAGCCCTTCCTCTGCGTGTTCAGCGACCGCGACCCCATCATGTCGGCGATGGCGGACATCTTCCCCGCGCTCATCCCCGGCGCGCGCGGCCAGCTCCACACCACCCTCGAGAACTGCGGCCACTTCCTGCAGGAGGACGGCGGCGAGGCTTTCGCCGAAACCATCGTGCGCTTCCTGCAGGAACAGCAGTCGCGCGCGGCGGCCTGACCGCTCCCTGCCCTGCAGGCCGGACCTCAGCCCGGCGGCAGCCCGAGCCCTCCCTGGAGGCCAGGTTGCAGCCGGCAGCGCAGCCCGACGGCAGCGCCAGCCCGATGGCCGCCGTCGGGCTGAAGCCCGACCTACAAAATCGCATTCGCCGCCCGTACACTCCCGGCATCCATCGCGAGCGGGAGCACTGCGTGTCACCCATCATCTCCGTCCGGGGCGTCACCAAGACCTATGCCTCCGGTCCCCATGCCCTCAAGCACATCGACCTCGATATCCGCCGCGGCGAGATCTTCGCCCTGCTCGGCCCCAACGGCGCCGGCAAGACCACGCTGATCTCCATCATCTGCGGCATCGTCAACGCCAGCTCCGGCAGCGTGACCGCCGACGGCCACGACATCGTGACGGACTTCCGCGCCGCGCGGCAGAAGATCGGCCTGGTGCCGCAGGAGCTTTCCACCGACGCCTTCGAGAGCGTGTGGGCGACCATCAATTTCTCGCGCGGCCTCTTCGGCAAGGCGCCGAACCCCGCGCTCATGGAGAAGATCCTGCGCGACCTCTCGCTCTGGGAGAAGAAGGACGCCAAGATCATGCAGCTCTCCGGCGGCATGAAGCGACGCGTCATGATCGCGAAAGCGCTGTCGCACGAACCCTCCATCCTGTTCCTCGACGAACCCACCGCGGGCGTCGACGTCGAGCTCCGCCACGACATGTGGGAGATGGTGCGCCGCCTGCGCGAGAACGGGGTCACCATCATCCTCACCACGCACTACATCGAGGAAGCCGAGGAGATGGCCGACCGCATCGGCGTGATCCGCCGCGGCGAGCTGATCCTGGTGGAAGAGAAAAAGACGCTGATGGAGAAGCTCGGCAAGAAGCAGCTGGTGCTGACGCTGCAGACGCCGCTCGCGGCGGTTCCGGCCGAACTCGCCAGCCATCCGCTCGAGCTCTCCGCCGACGGCACCGCGCTGACCTACACCTTCGACACGCAGAGCCAGGACACCGGCATCGCCGTGCTGCTGCGCAAGCTCGGCGAGCACGGCATCGACTTCAAGGAACTGCAGTCCAGCCAGAGCTCGCTGGAGGACATCTTCGTGAGCCTGGTGCGGGAACAGAACTGACTCATCCCTCCAAAGAGGGCACGGCAGCATCCCATCAAGGAGCCAGAATGAACGGCCTCAACGTTTACGCGATCCGCGCCATCTACAAGTTCGAGATGGCCCGCACCTTCCGCACGCTGGCGCAGAGCATCGCCGCGCCCGTGCTCTCGACCTCGCTCTACTTCGTGGTGTTCGGCGCCGCCATCGGCTCCTACATGAACGCCATCGAGGGCGTCTCCTACGGCGCCTTCATCATCCCCGGCCTGGTCATGCTGGCCATGCTCACCGAGAGCATCTCCAACGCCTCCTTCGGCATCTACATGCCGAAGTGGGCCGGCACCATCTACGAGCTGCTCTCGGCGCCGGTCTCGGTGGTGGAGGTGCTGCTCGGCTACGTCGGCGCGGCGGCCTCGAAATCGCTGCTGCTGGGCACGCTGATGCTGCTCACCGCCCGGCTCTTCGTGGACTACGAGATCGCGCATCCGGTGTGGATGGTCTGCTTCCTCGTGCTCACCGCCGTCACCTTCAGCCTGTTCGGCTTCATCATCGGCATCTGGGCCGACAGCTGGGAAAAACTGCAGGTCATTCCCATCATGGTGGTGACGCCGCTCACCTTCCTCGGCGGCAGCTTCTACTCCATCAGCATGCTGCCGCCGTTCTGGCAGACGGTGTCGCTGTTCAATCCCGTCGTCTACCTGATCAGCGCCTTCCGCTGGAGCTTCTACGGCGTCGCCGACGTGAACGTGGGCGTCAGCGTCGGCATGATCCTGCTCTTCATGACGCTGTGCATCGCCGGCATCTGGTGGATCTTCCGCACCGGCCACCGCCTCAAGGCCTGACGGCGCGGCGATGAAGTCCGACTCCGGCATCTTCCTCTGGATGACCTGGCAGGCCATGCAACGGGCCGGACTGGACAGCGCCGCCATCTTCGCCAGCGTCAACCTGCCGGACGCGCCGCCCGACCCGCAGGCGCGCCGCGACAATGCCACCCAGAAGCGTTTCTGGGATGCCGCCGAACGCATCAGCGGCAATGCCGATGTCGGCCTGCATGTCGGCGCGCACATGCCGCCTTTCCGCGGCCAGGTCATGGAATACCTCTTCCTCAGCAGTCCCACCTTCGGCGAGGGACTGACGCGCGCCTTGCGCTATCACCGCCTGCTCACGGACGCACTGCCGTTGAACCTGCGCGTGGAAGGGGAGACCGCCATCCTCCACGGCCTCGAGCATCCCGTCCGCCACTATCTGGAAGTCGCCCTCTGCGTCTTCCTGCAGTTCTGGCGCCATGTCACCGACGGCGAATTCCGGCCGCGCGAGATCCGGCTGACCTACACGGCCGGCGCCACGCCCGCCGACTACGAGCGCATCTACGGCTGTCCGGTGCGCCTCGGCATGCCGGAGGGGGCTCTCTGCTTCGACGCCACGCTGCTCGCCCGTCCCTCCCCGGCCGCGGAGCCGCAATTGCTCGCCATGCACGAGGCCTTGGCCGAGCAGCGCCTCGCCGAGCTGGAGCGCCGCGACCTCATCACCCGCATCGAACGTGAACTGGGCGGCCTGCTGGAAGCGGGCGACGTTTCGCTGGAGCGCGTGGCCGCCCGGCTGCAGCGCAACCCGCACACGCTGCGCCGCGAGCTGGCCGCCATCGGCACCACCTTCAACGACGTGGTGGCGCGCTACCGCGAGCGCCTCGCCCGCCGCCTGCTGGCGCGCACCAGCGAGTCCATCGACCAGATCGTCTACCTCACCGGCTTCTCCGAGCATTCCGCCTTCACCCGCGCCTTCAAGCGCTGGACCGGCGAGACGCCCACCGACTACCGCCGCCGCAAGCAGTCCGGCGCCGCTTGATCGCCGCGGCAGCGCCCGGCTGCCGCGCCGGTCAAAGGGATTGCCCGGCGCTTGCGCATACTGCCGCCGTTCCCCACCGGAGGCAGACCCCATGATCGGATTTCCCCTCGGCTTGCTCGCCGTCAACGCGTTCGAGTGGTACGCGCACAAGGCATGGCTGCACGAGTATCCGGCGCAGCACCGCAACAGCCCCTTCTTCACGCATATCCGCCACCACAAGCGCGCGCGCCTGAACGGTTTCCATGACGAGGGCTACGCCAACTCCATGTGGCGCGACCAGGAGATGTTCAACGAGAAGGTCGCGCTGATCGGCCTGGCCGGTGCGTCCACCGTGTTCCTGCCGGTGGCCCCCTTCTTCACGCTGGGCCTGTGGTACGGCGCCTGGAACTACTGGTCGGTGCACGCGAAATGCCACCTCGACCCCGAGTACGCCAAGACCCGCATCCCCTGGCACTACGACCACCACATGAACGCCAGCCAGGACGCCAACTGGTGCGTGACGCGGCCCTGGTTCGACTACGTCATGGGCACGCGCGTGATCGGCGACGTGGCCGTGGCCGAGACCAACCCGCTCGGCATGAAGCTGCCGGCCTTCGTGGAAAAACGCGTGAACCGTCTCGCGCGCCGCCTGCTGCCGCACGCCTATGCGCGCATCGAAGCGGGCTCGCGCGCCGATGCCGAGCAGCGCCGCCAGGGCGTGGCGCTGGACGTGGCGGGCGTGGCCTGAGCGCCAGCGCCGCCGCCCGGATTCGTGCACGTGCGCCATGTCGCCGGGTCCGCGACGCGGCCTGCCCGGCGACGCTAGGCTAGAGAGCACGGTCCCCGGAGAATCCGCATGCAGCACGACACTGACGCCTTCCGCGCGCGCTACCGCGCCGACATCCATCCGCGCTACAACGCGTGGCTGCACGGCGGCTTCGTGCTGGCCTACGGCATCGCCTGCCTGGGGTTCTTCGCCGGCCGCCTGCATGCGGTGCAAGCCTGGGAGTGGCTGACCGTGCCGCTCGCCTTCGTGTTCTTCAACTGGGGCGAATACGTCGTGCACCGCAACTTCGGGCACCACAAAAGCCGCAACCCCGTCGGTGCGCTCTTCTACAAGCGCCACACCGGCGACCACCACAGCTTCTTCGTGGCGGGCCGCATGCCCTACGAGACGGCGCGCGACTGGCGCGTGATCTTCTTCCCGGCCTGGCTGATCGTGCTCTACAGCGGAGGGCTCTTCGCGGCGTGGTGGCTGCTCGCATTCGTGAATGCCAACGTCGCGGCACTGTTCGCCCTCACGCTGCTGGCCGGCTACCTCACCTACGAGATCTTCCATGCCTGCGAGCACCTGCCGCCGTCGCACCCGCTGGCGCAGCTGCCTTGGGTGAAGCAGATGCGCCGCCACCACGAACTGCACCACGAGCGCGGCCTCATGCAGACGCACAACTTCAACCTCGTGGTGCCGCTCATGGACTGGCTCCACGGCACCTGGCACCGCACGCCGAAGCGCCCCGGGGAGCGGGACTGACGCCCCCTCCCGCGCAGCCGGCCGGAACCCTACTGCCGTCCGGGCCTTCCGCAACACCTACACCGCACTGTCAGAAATGGCATCCCGCAGCAGGCCGGCCGTGCGGCCCCTCTGCATTTCCGCCGCTCGACTTCAGGGCATGTGCAGGCCGCGGCGCAGGCGCTGCACGCCACGCCACACCGCGAACACGCATACGGGCACGGCGAGGCCCACGACAAGCTCGGGGTGTGCGAGCACACCCATCTCGTGCAGCGAGCCCGCCATGTATTTCACCAGGCCGACGAGGTAGTAGCTGATCGCCACCACCGAAAGGCCTTCCACGGCCTGCTGCAGCTGCAGCTGCATCTGGCTGCGCTGGTTCATGGATTGCAGCAGGTCCTGGTTCTGCGCCTCCAGCGTCAGCTCGACGCGCGTGCGCAAGAGTTCGGAGGCGCGGTCGATGCGCTTGGAAAGATCGTCGAGCCGGCCCGCCACCGCCTCGCAGGTGCGGAAAGCGGGCGTCAGGCGGCGCGGCAGGAACTCGTTGAAGGTCTGCAGGCCGGGCTCCTCCTGCTCGCGCAATTCCTCGAGGCGCGCCAGCACCAGCTCGTAATAGGCGCGCGCGGCGGAGAAGCGGAAGTTGGTGTCGGAACGCAGGTGCTCGATGCGCGCGGCGAGTCCGGACAGCTCGCCGAGCAGGCGGCGCTCGTCGTCGAGGCCGCGGATCGCGTTGATCTGCTCGTTGATGGTGGCGAGCCGGCGGTCCATCTCGGCGATCGAGGGCGCGATGGCGCGCGCCATCGGAAACGCCAGCAGCACCATCATGCGGTAGGTCTCGAGCTCGAGCAGGCGGCGCACCAGGCGGCCGAGCTGGCAGGGATTGAGTTCGCGGTTCAGCACCAGCACGCGGCCGAGGCCGTCGTCATGGATGCGGTACGCCGTCCACAGCCGCGCCTTTTTGTCGATGACCCAGGAGCTGATCAGGCGCTGGCCCTCGAAGTGCGGGCGCAGCGCATCGGCCGTGGGCGCCGGCGTCGGCATCGCATGGATCTCGATGTGCAGGCCGCTGATGACCTCGCCCGGCAGCTGCGCCAGCCACTCCGGCGGCAGCAGCGAGAGCGCGGTGCGCGCGAAGGGCGCCGGCCCTTCCACGCGATGGATGAAGGTGTAGGTGGAAAATTCGGTGTGGCGCTCCCAGCGCAGCTCGAAGCCGCCGAAGTTCTGGTAGCAGCAGGAGGCACCCGGTGCCGGCGGCAGGATGGCATGGCGCGCACAGAGCGCCTCGATGTGGCGGAACTCGGCGTCGGCCCCGCAGCCGCCGTGCAGCAGCGCGAGCTGGGAGATGCGCGCGCCCTGCTCCAGTACCGGGAAGGGTCGCGTGTGCAGCTCGTTGAAGAGACGCTCGCGCTCGGCGTGGAAGGGCAGCAGGCTGGCGGCCGGCAGGCGCGGGTCGGCGGCAGGCACGACGGCGGGGTCGAAGGGCTCGTAATCCGTCACGCGGATTCTCCTGGCAGAACGGCAAGGCCGCGATGCTAGCGGCACCGGCGCGCCGCCGGCCACGGCAAGCCGCGCCGGAGCGCGCGGCCGCGCAGCCAATCTGACCCCATGCAGGGCAGGCTTTCCCTTCCGGGCACCGACACGGGCCCGCGCCGCGACCTGCCGAAAACAAGGAACGGGCGTGCCAGAAAAGCGCAGGCACCGGCCGCCGGGAGCCTGCCCGGCCGGTCCTGCACGTCCGTCGATTTCATCGCCTGAAACAAAATTAGTACTTCACGTCCGTGGGGCTCGCGGCCAATATCGGCCGTCCGAGCACAGGAAGTGGCCAGTTTCGATTGCCCGGCGGACGCCGGCCTCGCGGTCCTTCATAAAAAGAAAATCCCGGAGCAGGGAATGCGGTCAGGCTGGGTCCAGCACATCAG
>JAJNDL010000016.1 GCA_021156385.1 Moraxellaceae bacterium
ATCACCACCTCGCGGCCCAGCTCGCCGGCACCGCAGAACAGCACGCGCGTGGCGCCGGGGGCAAACGGTGTCCCCAGCGTGAATGCGGCATCACTCATGTACAACTTCCTTCTTTGCGTTCGTGCCGGCCACGCGGGCGGCGGCAGCATTCTTCTCGACCCAGGGCTTCATGCGTTCCATCACCACCAGCTGCACGATCAGGCTGCCGGCCTGGTCGATGTAGGGCAGGTGCGTAGACATGCGCGAGACCAGGCGCAGCACCAGTGGCGCCTCCTCGCCGACCTCGTGCGCCACGGAGATCAGCATCAGGCTGTCGGCGCTGCCGGGCAGGCCGTGCCATTCGCTGGCACCGCGCAACTGGGCCAGCTCGCCGGCGGTGCGCACGAATTCGAGGCGGTTCGGCGCCATCCAGGTATTGGTCACGTCGAGGTCGATGGCGAAGCGGATGATGAGCAGGGCGAACTTCACGGTGAGGTCGAGGTCGACCTGCTGGCCGCGCTCCTTCACGCCGACGTCGTCCAGTTCCTTCAGCACCTCGGGCAGGCGTTCGTACTGCGTGGCGAGCGTGCGCACGCTGGCGGCCGGCGCCCCCATGCGCGTGGCCACGGAGACGTAGCGCAGTGTTTTCGGCTTGCCCGCCGGTGCGGCAGCGGCCTCCGGCTCCATGACGGCGACATGGCCGTTGGCAGACAGCCGCTCGATCAGGCCGCGCAGGCGCTCCAGCGACTGCATGCCCTGCGGGCGTGTCTCCCCGGGCTGCGGTGGCAGCGTGCTGAAAGTGCGCCGCACCGGCTCCACGGCCAGCATGGGAAAGAGGTAGAGGTTGACCACGCGCAGCTCGGGATAGGCCTCCAGCAGCTTGCGTGCGAAGAAGCTCTTCAGCTCCAGGCGGTCCCAGTAGGTGAACACCGCCAGACTCTGCTTCTCGTTCAGCGGCAGGAACTCCCAGCGGCCCACGACCGGTTGATCGGCGAGCTCGTCGGTCATGCCGCCCAGCATGGCGATCAGCGACTCGGCCTTGCCGTCGACCAGCAGCACGGACAGGCTGCCGTCGGCCTCGAAGCGCTGCTTGGTGCGGACATCGACCGTGAACGTGGCCAGTGCCGGCAGCGGCACCTCGATGCGGAAGCGCGCCAGCTGGTTGGGCCCGTCCATGGACACCACCTCCGACTCGGGCATGAGCGGGAACAGGTTCTTGTAGCCGGCGATATCCTGAAGGCGGCGGCGCAGCGTGGCGGCGGGCAGGTCGACACGAGCCACGGCGGAGATGAAGCGTGCGCGCGGATAACTGCGCGGTCCCTTGGCGCTGGGGATGACGATGTCGCGCTCGGCATGCGGGAACATCAGCACCCGTCTGCCGATGGCAGGGCCGAGTTCGCGCGCGCTGATGCCGGCGTCGGCCAGGTACGGCGCCGGATTGTTCCAGTCCGCCATCATCCAGGGCTGCACCGGGGCTGCCTTGGCCGCCCAGGCCGGCATCGCCTGGACCAGCAGCACGGCCAGGAGCGAAAGCATTCTCGTGATTGTTTTCATCTGTCCTTCCCTGCCGTTCCTGTCCGGAGTCCGGCGTTGTAAACCGCCCGTCTTCTGCGGGCGTGGTGGCGCCACATCAGTCTTCCCGCCGCAGCTCGCGCCGGAAATGCTTGAAGTTCTCTACATAGTGCAGCGCACTCATCTCCAGCATGGCCTTCTGCGCCTCGCTGACCTCGCGCACCACCTTGCCGGGACTGCCGACCACCAGCGAGAAATCCGGGATCTCCCGGCCCTCGGGGATCAGCGCATTGGCGCCGATGATGCAGTAGCGACCGATCTTCGCGCCGTTCAGCACCACGGCGTTGATGCCGATGAGCGAGTGGTCGCCGATCGTGCAGCCGTGCAGCATGACCTTGTGGCCGACGGTGACGTTGCGCCCGATGGTGAGCGGCACGCCGACGTCGGCGTGCAGCACGCTGCCGTCCTGGATGTTGGTGTTCTCGCCGATGTGGATGGTGTCGCAGTCGCCGCGCACCACGGCGTTGAACCAGATGCTGGCGTTGTTCTCGAGGATGACCGAGCCGATGACGCTGGCGCTTTCCGCTATCCAGAAATCGCCGCGGGTCTCGATGCGGCGCTCGCCCAGGGAATAAAGCATGCGGTGCAGCCTCAGGCGGCCGAGCCCTGGTCCGTGCTCGGCACGAACAGGGCAGGCCAGCGGAAATCGATCTGGTGGTCGTACACGCGGTGCACGAGGTCGACGATCATGGCGGCGGTCAGCCCCCAGATCACATAGTCGCTGAAGTTGAAGCTGGGCACGGTGATGTCCTGGCCCATGAAGCGCACGCGGTGCGTGTAGGCTGGCGCCTCGGTCAGGAAGAAGGCCAGGGGCACGCGGAACACGCTCTCGATCTCGTCGGGGTTCAGCACCAGCGGCGCATCGTCCGGCACCATCCCGACGATGGGCTGCACGCGCAGGCCGAGCCGGGACGTGAAGGCGTCGAGTTCACCGATGATCTCCACGCTGTGCTCGGCCAGGCCGATCTCCTCGCGGCTCTCGCGCAACGCCGTCGCGATGATGGAAGTGTCTTCCGGATCGCACTTGCCGCCCGGAAAGGCCACTTCGCCGGCATGCGAGGTCATGTGGCTGGCCCGCCGCGTCAGGATCAGCTCCGGCACCGGCGCGTCCGTGACCGGGATCAGCACGGCCGCGTCGATGCGGTCCGGGCTGGGCCGGTAGTCGCGCAGGCGGTCACGCAGGCGCGGCAGGAGCGGGAGGGCGTTATCGAGGGGCATGCTGGGTCTCGGCTGGCATGCTCGCAGTGTAGCGATTCGGACCGGGCCGCCACAGTGTCGCATGAGTCGATTTCCGTAATCCTTCCGGCCAATCGTCACCGGACCGGTAACTCCCGGTCTCTTGCCTCCCGGTCTGCCTGGCCGCGCTGACGGCCAGCCGACCCCGGCCTTATACTGCCCGCCACGCCATCACCGGACTCCGCCATGAACTTCTGCAGCCACTGCGGCCAGCCCGTCGCCCACCGCATCCCCGAGGGCGATTCGCGACTGCGCTACGTCTGCGACAACTGCAAGACGGTGCATTACCAGAACCCCAAGGTGGTCTGCGGCTGCCTGCCGGTCTGGCAGGACAGCGTCCTGCTCTGCCGCCGCGCCATCGAGCCGCGCCGCGGCTTCTGGACTCTGCCGGCCGGCTTCATGGAGAACGGCGAGACCACGCCCGAGGCCGCCGCCCGCGAGACCCGCGAGGAAGCCGCCGCCGAGGTCGCCATCGGCGAGCCCTACGCCCTCTTCAACATCCGCCACATCAACCAGGTCTACCTGATGTTCCGCGCCACGCTTACGGACGGCGTGTTCGGTGTTGGCGAAGAGAGCCTGGAGTGCCGGCTCTTCACCGAAGACGAAATCCCCTGGGACGAGCTCGCCTTCCCCACCATTGCCCGTACTCTCAAGTACTACTTCGAAGACCGGAAAGGCGGCACCTTTCCTTTCCGCATGCGCGACATCGAGCTGGATTTCCGCCGCAGCGAGACGGTGAAACCCTAGCGCCGCCTTTGTAGATCGTGCTGGAGCCCGACCACCACGCTGGA
Source organism: Moraxellaceae bacterium (assembly GCA_021156385.1). Taxonomy (GTDB): domain Bacteria; phylum Pseudomonadota; class Gammaproteobacteria; order Pseudomonadales; family Moraxellaceae; genus UBA2031. The sequence continues at coordinate 3,579 of JAJNDL010000016.1, forward strand.
CATGCGTGCGGTCGCCGGGCTGCAGCCAGGCCTGCGAAACAAAAAAGCCCGGCGATTGCCGGGCTTTTTCATGACGTACCGCCGCGGCTCATTTCGGCTGCATGCGGATGGCGCCATCGATGCGGATGGTCTCGCCGTTGAGGAAGGCATTCTCGACGATGTGCACGGCAAGCTTCGCGTATTCCTCGGGATGGCCGAGGCGCTTGGGGAACTGCGTCATCTCGATCAGCGGCAGTTTCACGGAATCCGGCGAAGCATTCATCAGCGGCGTGTTGAAGATACCCGGCGCGATGGTGTTCACGCGCACGCCGATGGTGGCGAGGTCGCGCGCCATCGGCAGCGTCATGCCGACCACGGCACCCTTGGAGGCGGAATAGGCGACCTGGCCGATCTGGCCGTCGAAGGCCGCCACCGAAGCCGTATTGATGATGACGCCGCGCTCGTTGTCCGCGTTGCCCTCGTTCTTCTGCATCTCCGCGGCAGCGAGGCGCGCCACGTTGAAGGTGCCGATCAGGTTGACGGTGATCACCTTGCTGAACACCTCGAGCGAATGCGGGCCGTTCTTGCCCACGGTACGCATGGCCGAGCCGATGCCGGCGCAGTTCACGGCGATGTGGATGGCGCCGAATTTCTGCATCACCTGCGCGATGCCGGCCTGCACCGAGGCCTCGTCGGCCACGTTCACGCGCGCGAACAGCGCATTAGCCCCGAGCCGTGCGGCCAGCGCCTGGCCCTGCTCCTCGTTGAGGTCGAAGATCGCGACTTTCGCGCCGCGTGCGGCATAGGCCTCGGCCGTGGCCAGGCCCAGCCCGGAAGCGCCGCCGGTGATGACGGCAACCTTGCTGGAAAGCTCCATGGGTATGTCCTTCTCGTTGAGTCGTGTCGTGGAAGCCGGGCGAGGATAACAAAGCCCTTTCCGGCTTGTCAGGCCGAACGCCGGGCCCTTGAGGACCGGCGCCGGCGCAGGGCAACGCCTCAGAGGATACCGACGCCGGAGATCTCGCGCGCCAGCGTGGCGGCGAAGTTGTCCGTCATGCCGCCAATGTAGTCCAGCACCTTCATGTAGGCGCAGTACTGGCTCTCGCCCGGCTGCAGCGGCCGCTCGAGCAGTGCCAGCTGCGTCTTCTCGCGCGTGGTGAGGTCGCGGCCGCCACGTTCGACGAAGGCATGCGCGTCGGGAATCAGCGCATCCAGCAGCAGGCGCAGGCAGGGATAGGCCGCCACTTCCTTCACCACCTTGCTGCGGTGGCGGTAGACGCGCTGGCTGGCCAGTTCCTTGGCATCGTTGAGGAGCTTGCTGATGGCAGGATCGACCAGGGCCACGAGATCCTTGGCCGGGAATTCGCCGGCGAGCAGGGCGTCATGGTGGCGCATGAAGGTATCGGCCACCGCGCTCACGCAGTGGCCTATCACCATGCCGCGCAGCGCGGCACAGCGCTGGCGGTCGTCGCGGATGGCCATGAGCTTGTCGAGCTCGACGAAGGGGCCGAGCAGCGCCTCGAAGACCCGCACGTCGAGGATGCCCATCTCCACCGCGTCCTCGAGGTCGAGGATGGCGTAGCAGATGTCGTCGGCCGCCTCCATCAGGTAGGAGAGCGGATGCCGTGCCCACTGGTGGCGGCCCTTGCGGAGCAGGCCGAGTTCCGCGGCCACCGCCTCGAAGTAGGGCAGCTCGGCCTGGTAGATATTGAACTTGCCGCGCCGCGCCCTGCCCTCTGCCACGGGCTCGGCATCGGCCGTCCAGGGATACTTGATCAGCGCGCCGATGCTGGCGGCGGTGAGACGCATGCCACCCTCGCCGTGGTACATCTCCAGCGTCGCCACCATGCGCAGGCCGTGGGCGTTGCCCTCGTAGGTCTGCACGTCGAGCTTCTCGGCTGCGGTAAGCCCCGCGAGATACCGTGCATGCGCCGGATCGCGGAACCAGTCGCGCAAGGCATCCTCGCCGGTGTGGCCGAAGGGCGGATTGCCGATGTCATGGGCGAGGCAGGCCACCTGCACCACGCTGCCTATATCGAAGGGGGTGAAGCCTGCCGGCAGGTGCCCGCCGGCCCGCAGCATCATGCCGACGCGGTTGCCGAGGCTGCGCCCCACGCTCGCCACTTCCACGGAGTGCGTGAGGCGGTTGTGCGTGTGGTCGTTGACCGCGAGCGGATGCACCTGGGTCTTGCGGCCGAGGCGGCGGAAGGCGGAGGAGAACACGACGCGGTCATGGTCGATGTGGAAGTCGGTGCGCAGGCCGCTCTCGATGTCGCTGCTGGCCGATGCCTTGCCGGGCGTGATCTGCCCGTCCTTCAGCTTGAAACGCCGGGTGGAAAGCAGCTGCTGCCACTGCATGCGCGAAGAATCCATGGGCTGTCCGTCCGCTGAGAGTTTTCGGGAAAGTAGCGGATGGCCGCAGCGCGGACAAGCGCGCCTGCCGGCGCCGCAAAAACGACAGGGGAGCCGATCGGCTCCCCTGCTTCGTCACGCGTCGCTCAGCGGCCGCTGGCGATGTTCCACCAGCGCTTCTTCGGTTTCTCGCGCGGCGCGGCCAGCGGATTCTCCTGGCTCGCCAGCGCGCGACGCATTTCCTCGTCGGTGCTCAGCTCGCCGGGGATGGTGCTGGTGGCATCCAGGCTGGCCTTGTCCACGGGACGGGCATCGGCGTAGAAGTCGAACGGTGCCCACTGCGGCTGCTGGTCCGCCAGCAACACGTTGCCGACCCCCATGAAGCGCGCCTGCGCGACTTCGGAACGCCCCTGGCTGTCGGGCATCTGCTGCAGCGGACCGATCACGATCAGCGGCGCATTCTTCGCACGCTTCTTCGGGCCCGGCTTTTCCTCGTCATAGCGGAAGTAGTAGCTGCGGCCGCCTTCGAACGTCACGTCGGTTTCGAAGATGGTCGTCAGGTAGAAGAAGGAGAGCGGGCGCTTGGCGCTGAAGTAGTAGGTACTGGCCGGCACTTCGAACCAGAAATAGGAGCCGCTCTTCAGGCCGGAGATGAACTTGCCGTTCATGAAGAAGCCGGGCGCCTGGATCTCGGCGTCGTTCCAGGAACTCTGCGGGCGGTAGACGTAGACGATGGCGTTGCGCGAATCGGTCGGAATCACGGGCTTGAAGAAGGCGCCCTTGGCCGGAAAGAGGAAGCTGCCCCAGACCAGCGGCTTGAAGGTCGAGGTATCGACCATCGTGTTCACCGAATCGCGGATCTGCGGGGTCTTGGGATTGCTGAAAGGATTCAGCAGGAATTGCGGATTGGCGCAGGCGGCAAGGAAGAGAGCCAGTCCCGCCCCGAACAGGGCCTTGAGGTGCCGCATGTTCATCTACCTCGGATTCTTGTTGTTTTCCCTTGGGCGGCCGAGCCGGCGGACCAGGGTTGGTGGCCGAAGGATACCCTGAAAATCCGGGCCCCGGCAGGGGTCCCGTCAGTGCCTGTAGCATGGTGGCAGGCACCGGGCTTTGTCATACTGCGGGCCGTATTCTCCAAGGATGCCGCCATGCTGGAAGAACTTTTTCGTAACAATCGCGCCTGGGCCGAGCGCATCAAGGCCGAGGACCCCGACTTCTTCGCCAAGCTGGCCCGGCAGCAGACTCCCCAGTTCCTCTGGATCGGCTGTGCCGACTCCCGGGTACCCGCCAATGAGATCATGGGACTGTTGCCCGGCGAGGTCTTTGTACATCGCAATGTGGCCAACCTGGTCATCCATACCGACATGAACTGCCTGTCGGTGCTGCAGTACGCCGTGGAAGTGCTCAAGGTGAAGCACATCCTGGTGACCGGCCACTACGGCTGTGGCGGCGTCCAGGCCGCCCTGCAGGACCGCGAGTTCGGTCTCATCGACAACTGGCTGCGCCACATCAAGGACGTCTACCGCCTGTACGAGGGCGAGTTCGACGGCCTGGACGAGCAGCAGCGGCTCAACCTGCTCTGTGAACTCAACGTCGCCGAACAGGTTACCAACGTCTGCCACACCACCATCGTCCAGAACGCCTGGCGCCGCGGCGAGAAACTTTCCGTGCACGGCTTCATCTACAGCCTGGACGACGGCATCCTGAAGGACCTCGGCGTCAACTTCAGCAGCCCCGAGGAGCTGGCCCCCATCTACCAGATCCGCCGCCGCTCCGACCACCTCAGGCGCCCGTCCTGAGCCGGTCCCGCCCCAGCACAGGCATTCCGCGGCATATCGACTAGCCTCTAGCGTAAGGAGGTTCCTTATGCGCATTGCCTTGCTGGGGGCTGCCTTTTCGGCAGGAGGCGCCCACCCCGGATGCCGTCATGCTCCGGAAGTGTTCCGCGAACGCGAATATCCCCGCTGGCACCGCCGCCTGTTGCGCCAGCGCCAGACCCTGGCCGTGCGCTGGGCCGGCATCGTGCGCGAGGAGACCCCGCACCCGCTCCGCCTGCCCAATGCCGCCGACGTCTTCCTCCGCAACAACAGCCGCCTGATGCGCCATACGCGCATGCTGCGCCGCGGCGGCATGCTGCCGGTGGTGATCGGCGGCGACCACTCCTGTGCCATCGGCACCTGGACCGGCATCGCCGCCGCACAGCGCAAGCCGCTGGGCCTGCTCTGGATAGATGCCCACCTCGACTCGCACACACCGGATACCTCGGCCTCCATGCGCCTGCACGGCATGCCCCTGGCCGTACTGCTCGGCGAGGGCGAGGAGCGCCTGACGCGCATGAGCGGGCACGAGCTGCCGGTGCTGCAGCCGGAGTACTGCGCCGTCATCGGAGTGCGCAGCTACGAGGAGGAAGAGCCGCAGCGCCTGGCGCGGCTGGGCGTGCGTTTCTATACGCGGGAGGAGATCACCCTGCGCGGCCTGCCGGCGGTAATCGACGAGGCCTGGCGCAAGGTCTCGGCCGCGCCCGGCGGCTTCGGTGTCAGCCTCGACTTGGACGTGCTGGACCCTATGCTGGCGCCCGGCGTGAGCGTGCCCGAGACCGGCGGCCTGCATCCGGGACAGCTGGCCCGCATCCTCTGCCACCAGCCGCTCAAGCACCGCCTGCGCGGGCTGGAGATCGTCGAGCTCAATCCCCGGCGCGACCCGCAGGGCCAGACCCTGCGCCTGCTGCCACGGCTGATGACCGCGCTGCTGTTGCGCCGCTAGGCCGGAGTTGCGCCCATGAAAAAAGCGGACCGGAGTCCGCTTTTTTCGTTACAGCCCAGCGTCAGACGGAAGCCGGCGGGTTGATGCGGATTTCCACGCGACGGTTCTGGGCACGGCCCGCCTCGGTGGAGTTGTCCGCGATCGGCGAGGACTTGCCGAAGCCGGTGGCCTGGATGCGGCCGCCCGCCACGCCGCGGCTGATCAGGTACTGTGCCACGGAGCTGGCGCGGTCCTGGGACAGCTGCATGTTGTAGTCGTCGCGGCCGACGTTATCGGTGTGGCCGGAGACCGAGATCGAGGTCTTGTTGTACTCCTTGAGCACATCACCCACGGCGTCCAGCACCGGATAGAAATCGGCGCGGATGCTGCTCTGGTTGGTCGGGAAGGTGATGTTGCCCGGCATGATCAGGGTAATGGCACCGGTCTGCTTGTCCTTCTGGATGCCGACACCGACACCGGCCAGACGGTCACGCAGTTTCTTCTCCTGGTAGTCCATGTAGGCACCGACGCCGCCGCCGGTCACGCCACCGATGGCGGCACCCTTCAGGGCAGCCGACTTGCGCTCCTTCTTGTTGTCGCCGGTGGAGTAGCCGATCGCGGCACCGGTGGCCGCGCCGATTCCGGCGCCCCAGGCGGCCTTGCTGACCTGGCGTTCGCCGGTATAGGGGTTCGTGGTGCACCCGGCGAGGGCCACGGCACCGGCCAGGGCGGGAATAATCAAGCTACGCATGGTGAATCTCCTGATCAGACAAAAAGGGAGTAGGCATCCCTGACAAAAGGCCGCCGGTACGGTCCGACAGCCCGGTGCGCGATTTGTAACAAAGGCCACTGTACTCTGAAACCGGCCTTTACTACTCATCAACAAAAAATGCAGCACACCGTCACACTCTCAACGCGCAACGATGACATCGGTTGACCGGCTAGAGGAACGCCCGCAAAAACCCCGCAGGATTCTTGGTGATGGCAACGCTCATGATGAAGGCGAACACCCCCAGCGCCAGGAAGAAACAGAACACCTTCGTCCCGTAGCCCTTGGCCAGCCGGAAGGCCAGCACCCCCAAAAAGATGTAGACGAAGAGTGCCGCGATCTTGACCTGCACCCAGGCCGGCAGGGCCCCGATGAAGACCAGCAGCACGATGGCCGCGAGCAGCAGCACGGTATCGATCACGTGCGGCACGATGCGGAAGAACTTGCTCCCGAGCAGGGGGGACTCCTGCATCATGAGCAGGCCGCGCAGCAGGAAGAAGCCGCCGCTGGCCAGCACCGCGCCGACATGGATCTGTTTGAAGAGGGGATAGAGTTCTTGCATGGAAGCCTGGGTCCGGAAGCAGAAAAAGCGGGGCCTTTTTCGCAGAATCGCCCGCACGGGTCAAACGCTGCCGTCACAACTTCGCATCTGCTAAGGTAGGCGCCACCCCCTGTCCCGGTCCGCCATGTTGTTCGATAAGGTCCCCACGCCCTGCGTCGGCATCTGCTCCACCACCTTCGGCGATGTCGTCTGCCGTGGTTGCCGCCGCTACCTGCACGAGGTCATCGACTGGAACCGCTACTCGGATGCGCAGAAGCGGCTGATCTGGCAGCGCCTCGACGCCCTGCTCGAGCAGGTACTGCCACACGGATTCCGCATCGATGACGCCGCACGGCTGCGCGAGCGCCTGGCCTTCTACCGCATTCCGCACCGCAGCTGGGGAAGCTGCTGGGGCGACCTGCATGCGCTGCTCAAGTCCGCGGCGAAGCAGCAGCCCGACCTCGCCGAATTCGGCGTCGTGCGCATCGACCGCAGCAACCTGACGCTCGCGCAACTCCGCGAGAAGCTGAACGGAGACCTGCACCAGCTCGCGACCGCGTACTACGAGAAGGATTTCCTGCGTGCCGCGCGCAGCGCCATGGCCGCGGGCATCGAGACCAGTCACGGGGATGCCGACCCTGCGCCGGCAAGCGGCAAGGACTGATTCCCGGGAGGCTGCTTTCGGCGTGGCGGCTTTGCTATAGTCGCCACCCCGTGCGCCAGTGGCGAAATTGGTAGACGCGCTGGATTTAGGTTCCAGTCCGCAAGGGTGTGGGTTCGAGTCCCTCCTTCCGGCGTCATCGACACCCGCCTCACTCTTCCGCCGGTCGACGGTAATTCACCAGGCCGAGCAGCAGCCCCAGGCCGCCGCCCACCAGCAGGCCGGACAGATGTCCCTGGTTGGAGATGCTCATGCCGAACAGCTCGAAGATGCCGGTATAACCCAGCGCCAGCCAGCCCAGCATGAAGGCGACGATGGCGCCGCGCAGGCGGAACGGTGCCCGCGGATCGGCGAAGGGATAGAGCCACAGATAGCCGAGCAGTCCGTACACCACGCCGGACAGGCCGCCGAAGCCCGGGCCGTAGGCGAGGAACTGCGCCGCATTGCTCACCAGCGCGATGACCACGGTGAGCGCCAGCAGCCGCCAGGGTGACTGGTATTCCTCGACGATGCCGCCCAGCTCCCACCACCACAGCAGGTTGAAGGCGAGGTGCAGGACGCCGAAATGCAGCAGCATGGGCGTCAGCAGGCGCCACCATTCGCCCTGCACGGCCTCGAGGCTGAGGGCGCCCGGGAAATGCAGGATGTCGAAGGTCGCATCCGGTGCCAACTCCAGCGCCAGGAAGACCAGTAGGCACAGCGCGGCGATGCTGCGCGTGGCCCAGCCGGCGCGCTGCCACCAGGCCTCCGTGCCGGAGTCCGTATCCGCATAGACGGCATCCTTGCGCACCTCGCCGGCCTGCCATGAGGCCTGCCAGTACTTCGGATCCTGCGGCTGCGCGGCGAACTCGCGCGCTTCCTGCAGGGCACGCTCCGCATGGCCGGGATCCTCCAGCACGATGGCAAAACCGCCCTCCCTCGCCTCCACCCGGTTGGCGATGTCCTGCGTGCGCAGGTAATCGCTGAAGGCGAGTGCCGCGCGCTTTTCGGAAACGGTCACGATGTCCATGCAGTGTGTCGACTCAGGGGCGGGATTCGGTAGGGGCGGATGCCGTCAGCCGACTGGCGAGTTCGCGCGCGCGGCTGGCCGGGTCCATCCGCGCGAGGCGGCGGCAGGCGGCGACGAATTCTGCCAGATCGCCATTCTTTTCGCGCAGAAGCTGCTGCAGCGCCGGCACCTGGTCGTAATAGGTGGCCACGGTATTGAGGCGGGCGTTGTTGATGCCGGCGAACCAGTCATCGTAGCCGGCATGGCCGCCCCACTCCCGCTTCTGCGCCGCATAGGCCTCCTGCAGCTCGGCATACACGCGGGCCTTGGCGGCGCGCTTCTCGGCCGCGCTCCAGGGCTGGGCGAAGACTGCGTCGAGACGGCCGCGGTACTCCAGCACCAGCTTCACGAAATCGTCGCGGCGCTGCCGGGCCAGGCGCAGGCGCGAGAGGTCCTGCGGAAAGCGCTCGCTGTAGCGGCGCAGGCCCTCCTCCGCCAGCGTCACCGCGAAGCTTTCGCTGAACACCGTGTCGCCCGGCACGAACAGCACCTGGTGGGCGAGCTCGTGGAAGAGCAGCTCGGCGAGCTCCGCTTCCGGCAGGTGCACGAAGCTGGACAGCACCGGATCGTGGAACCAGCCCAGGGTGGAATAGGCCGTGATGCCGGCGAGGCTGACGTCGTAGCCTTCGCGTGCCAGCGCGGCGGCATAGCGCTGCGCCGCCTCCTCGCGGAAGAAGCCGCGATAGCTGAGGCAGCCCACGAACCAGTAGCACCAGTGCCGCGGCTGCAGTGACAGCTCCGGCGCCGCCGACACCGACCACACCGGATACTCGCGCCCGAGTTCCACGTACTTGCCGTACTGCCGCTGCGCCGGCAAGCCGAGCTCCACCACCGCGAAGGCCCGGATGCGCTGCACGGTACGCAAGCGCTCGCGCAGTTGCGGCGGCGTGCTGTCGCGCGCCAGCAGGCGCTCCACGGATTGCCGTTTCAGCAGCAGGCTGCCCTGCCCCTGTGCGGCCTGCCAGTAGTAACCCAGGCTCTGGCAGCCGCCGAGCAGCAACGCCGTCAGCAGGACAAACCCACGAAAAATTGCTGAGCTCTGGTTAGCGATCATCGGAGATTGGTAAGGCGGGTGGCGGGTCGGAGACCCCTCTGCTAAGCAGAATACGGGACTCCTCGATGCTGCATAAGGACATTAGCCAAGAGGAAACGAGCATGCTCTTCCTGTCCACACGCTTTCCACCAGCCCGCGGGCTGGTTCAGGCGGCGTTGCTGCTGGCTTTGGCCGGCTGCAGCGCCCGCGCCATCCACGAGCAACAGCCTCCAGCCTTGCCTGGCGTCGGCACCTACACCTGGGAAGTTTCCGGCGTCGAGCCGGTGCCGGGCACGACGGTGTCCGCGCCGGCTTCCGCGGCAGAGGACCATATCCGCGCCGCCATCGACAACGGCCTCACCCACCGCGGCTACGAGCAGCGCCCCGAGACCGAGGCCACCTGGCGCGTGAGCTACCGCAGCAGCGAGACCACGCGCAAGGAACAGCTCGCGCCGCGCGACCGCATGCTGCAGCCGCGCATGATCTGCAATCCGCCCATGGAGTGCATGATCATCCAGGAGTGGGTGCATTTCGGGCCGCCGAAATACGCCGAGAACAAGGAATACACCATCGCCGAAAGCACCGTGCAGGTGCAGATCCACGACGCGAAGACCGGCCAGCTGATCTGGCAGGGCCGGACGGCGAGCGATCTCGACGAGAACGGCCAGCCCGACACCGACATCCTGCGCAAGAACATGAAGAAGCTGCTGCGTACCCTGCCCTCCGTGCGCCAGAAGACCGCACGGGCGAATGTGACGCCGCCGCCGGCTGCCGACGCCGCCACACCGGCCGTGCCCGTGCCGGTGACGCAGTAACGCAATAAAAAACCCGGTGCCACAGGCACCGGGTTGCGTCAGCTTCCCTTGCGGGAAGGACCGCCACAGGGATCGGTCAGAACTTGAAGCTCGCCTGCAGCCAGGCCTTCTCCAGGTCGGTGTTGTTGAAGCTCGCGCCGGTGATCGCCACGCGATCCTCGGCTTCGTACTTCGCGTACTTGGCCAGCAGCGTGATGTTCTTCGTGTACGCCCAGGACACGAGGAAATCCACTTCCTTGCCGAGGTCCGCCCCGCCCGCTTCCGTCTCGAAGCTGTAGCCCGCCAGCGTCATGCTGACGTCGCCGAACTTGGCGAGGATCTTCAGGTTGGTGTCGACGAGGCCGTTGGTGGGCTTGTTCGGCGTGAAGCGGTCGGACCAGCCGTTGAAGGCATGGTTGGTCGCGAGCGGCGTCTTGAAGCCTTTCTCCAGCGTTTCCTGCTGCGCCTTGATGGTGACCGGGCCGATCTTGTAGCCGATCTGGACGTCGGTGTAGTCCGCTTCCGGTGAAGCGGTGGTGGTGCCGCGGCCGTAGTCGTCCTGCTGCGCATACGAGACTTCGTAGAGGAAGTTGCCGATGGCGCCGTCGATGCGCGTGCCCAGGTGCTGCCAGGACGTAAGACCAGCGGCCGGGGTCGAGGTCTCGCGCACGCCGTAGAAGAACAGGCCGGGCTTGGCATACGGGAAGTGCGAGTACTTCACGTTGGCGAAGCTGCCCTCGATGTCGCGCACCGGCGTGGTGGCGTTGGGGTTGAACGGGAACACGCGGAAGGCATAGGCTGCCGACAGCGACAGGTCCGGCACCAAGGTGGTGTTGGTGTAGCTGATGGCATCGAAGGTCTGGTCGTTCTGGCGCCAGCCCACGTCGCCGATGAAACGCGCGTTGTCATAAATGAGCTTCTGGCGCCCGGCCTTGAAGCCGTAGCCCTCCAGGCCGGCCTGGTTGACCTGCGAGATCTTGGGGTCGGCGACCTGCGCGTACTGCGTATTCGCGGTCGGCGGCGTGGTGCGGTATTCGTCGCGCCCCAGGTTGCTGATGTTCTCGAACTCCACGAAAGCCTTGAAACCGTGGTAGTCGCCGGTCTTGTAGCCGAGCACGGCACGCAGCGTCTGCGCGAAGGCTTCCTCGCGCAGCGTGTCGTCCACCCACTCGCCGCGCAGACGCAGCTCGAAATTGGTCTTGCCGCTGATGATCGCTTCCTGCAGCAGCGCCACCTCCATGGGAGCGGCCTGCGCGGCTCCGGCGCCGGCGCCGGCCATCAACATCGAAGCAACAAGTACTGACCTTTTCATGACAACACCCCTTACATGACCCGTGTGAGAAAGAGAAAACAAGCACTGTGTTTCCACCGGATCGCAGGCGAGGCCCCGCCCTGGCAATGCTCACGCATTTCCTTCAGCTCGATCCGGCTGGAACTTCCCGCCGGCTTCCGGCGGGCCCGTCTGGCGACTGGCCACTCATCCCTTGCGGCTCGCCACCTGCCAAAGCAACTCCCTGCTGCCTGCTCTGGCGGTGCGGCACGCTCCGGTGCCGCATTGCTGCCCCTGCCTCATGCCGCTTCCGGACGCTTCTGTCCCTGGTACAGGAAACGCAGCACTTCGGTGCGGTAGTGGTGGTAGTCGTGGTCCTCGGCCAGCGCCATGCGGTCGCGCGGGCGGGCCAGCTTCACTTCCAGGATCTCGCCGATGGTGGCGGCGGGACCGTTGGTCATCATCACGATGCGGTCGGAGAGCAGCACCGCCTCGTCGACGTCGTGCGTCACCATCACCACGGTGGAGCCGGTGGCGGCGACGATCTTCATCAGCTCGTCCTGCAGGTGAGCGCGCGTCAGCGCATCGAGCGCGCCGAAAGGCTCGTCCAGCAGCAGGATCTGCGGCTCCATGGCCAGTGCACGGGCGATGCCGACGCGCTGCTTCATGCCGCCGGAGATTTCATGCGGCATCTTCTTCAGGGCATGCGACAGGCCGACCAGCTTCAGTGCGCTCTCGGCACGTTCCTTGAGCTGTGCCTTGCCTTCCTTGCCGCCAAAGACGCGCTCGACGGCGAGGTGCACGTTCTCGTAGCAGGACAGCCAGGGCAGCAGCGAATGGTGCTGGAACACCACGCCGCGATCCGGGCCCGGGCCGGAGATTTCGCGGCCGTTGCAGATCAGCCCGCCCGCCGTGGGCAACGTCAGGCCGGCGATCAGGTTGAGCAGTGTCGACTTGCCGCAGCCGGAGTGACCGATCAGCGAGACGAACTCGCCTGCGGTGATGCCGAGGTTGATGTCGCGCAGCGCCACGAAGGGTCCCTTCTTCGTCTTGAAGGACATGCCGGCGTTTTCGATGGAGACGATCTTCTTCATTTCATTTCTCCTTGCGCCCCCTCCCGCATCCGGGAGAAGGCCGGGTGAGGGACGGTCAGTTCGCTTCGTAGGTGAAACGCTTGGCGATCTGGATCAGCATCTGCTCCAGCAGCAGGCCGACCAGGCCGACCACGAAGATCGCGATGATGATGTGCGCCACGTTGAGGTTGTTCCATTCGTCCCAGACCCAGAAGCCGAGGCCGATGCCGCCGGTGAGCATTTCCGCGGCGACGATCACGAGCCAGGCCACGCCGATGGAAAGGCGGATGCCGGTCAGCAGGTAAGGCAGCACGGAGGGGAAGAGGATCTTGGTGAAGATCTTCCATTCGGAGAGGTTGAGCACGCGCGCGACGTTCAGGTAATCCTGCGGCACCTGCGACACGCCGACGGCGGTATTGATGATGATGGGCCAGATGCTGGAGATGAAGATCACCCAGATCGAGGCCGGCTCTGCGGCCTTGAACACCAGCAGGCCGATGGGCAGCCACGCGAGCGGCGACACCGGGCGCAACAGCGAGATGATGGGCGAGGCCATGTAGTTGAGGAATTTGAAGCGGCCGAGCATGAAGCCCAGCGGAATGCCGATCGCCGCGGCCATGCCGAAGCCGGTGCCGACGCGGCCCAGCGAATTCAGGATGTTCCAGCCGATGCCCTGGTCGTTGGGGCCGTTC
>JAJNDL010000363.1 GCA_021156385.1 Moraxellaceae bacterium
CGGCGCGCGGCGCCGCAAATCCCGCTGCAAGGAACCCCACGTGCTCAAGGCCCTCGACGCCCACCTCTTCGACCCTGCGCTGCGCACCGACAAGACCGCGTTCGCACGCTTCTGCCTGGAGTTCCTCTACTTCGGCCTCAAGGAAGCGCGCGCCTGTCTCTTCGCCGGCCTCTTCTTCATTGCCGTGTTCGCGGTGCCGCGCGCCGGCCTCTTCGGCATCCCGCGCTACGACGCGCTGCTGCTGATCGCGCTCGGCCTGCAGGCCTGGATGCTCTGGCAGAAGCTGGAGACCTGGGACGAACTCAAGGCCATCACGCTCTTCCACGCCGTCGGCTTCGCGCTCGAGGCCTTCAAGGTCTCGGGCGCCATCCAGTCGTGGAGCTATCCCGATTTCGCCTGGACCAAGGTCTTCGGCGTGCCGCTCTTCTCCGGCTTCATGTATGCCGCGGTGGGCAGCTACATGATCCAGGCCTGGCGCCTGCTCGACCTGCGCATCCTGCACCATCCGCCGCACTGGATGGCGGCGCTGATCGCCCTGCTCATCTACGCCAATTTCTTCAGCCATCACTACATCGGCGACTACCGCTGGTATCTCGCGGCCTGCGCGCTCGGCCTCTACGCGCGCACCACCGTGGTATTCCGGCCGCTCGACCGCGACCGCCGCATGCCGCTGCTGCTCGCCTTCCTGCTGATCGGCTTCTTCATCTTCGTGGCGGAGAACCTCAGCACCTTCCTCGGCATCTGGCAGTACCCGAACCAGATGGGCGCCTGGGCCACGGTGCATGTCGGCAAGTGGAGCTCGTGGTCGCTGCTCGTGATCATGACCTTCACCATCATCGCCAACCTCAAGCACATCAAGTCGAGGATCCACGTGCCGGCATGACAGGCCGCTCGTGCAGCACCGGCACTGCCGGCGCGCCGCTACGCGCCCGCCGCCTGCGCATACGCCTCGAAGCCGCCCGCCCTGACCCGGTTCCGGCCCTGCTGCTTGGCCATGTAGAGCGCCAGGTCGGCATCCTTCAGCAGGCTCTCGACCGTCGCTCGCACCGGCTCCGCGGCAAGGTCGTGCCGGCAGCGCTCGGCCAGGATGCAGGCGCCCTCCTGCGGCGTGCCGGTGAGCATCACCAGGAACTCCTCGCCGCCGATGCGGCCGACGATGTCGCACTGGCGCAGCGCGGCGCGCAGGCGCTGCGCCACGGCCACCAGCACGGCGTCGCCGGCGGGATGGCCGTGCGTGTCGTTGATGCGCTTGAAGTGATCGACGTCGATCATCATCACCGCGAGCGGCAGGCCGTGGCGCCGGCTGAGCTCGAGATGCAGCTGCAGCTCGGCCATGACATGGCGGCGGTTGGGCAGGCCGGTCAGCGCATCGGTCAGGCTCAGGTAGCGCACTTCCGCCTCGCGCAGCCGCCAGCGCTGCAGGATGTACCAGGAGACCGCCACGAGCATGAAGACATGCGGCAGCGCGAAGCCGTACATGCTGAGCATCCAGAAAGTCGAAAGATGCCCCTGTGCGTCGGTGAGGCCGGCCATCAGCGGCGCATACGCCCAGTAGCCCTGGGTCGAGCCCCAGGACTTGACGAGTTCGACGGCGAGCGCGCCGAGAAAGGCCGTGAGCACCGGCGCGGTGCGGAAGAAGATGAAGCCGAACACCGGGGCGCCGGCCAGCACGGCGCCGGCGGCGATCGAGAGCGTGCCGGTGAAGTGCCCGGCGTAGCACAGCGTCAGGCCATAGAAGAGCAGCGCGAAATACTCGTAGAGCACGCTGTCGCCGACCAGGCGGTGCAGCCCCGGCAGGGCGATGACGAGCGCCCAGGACACGAAGCAGACCAGCATGGACCACGGCAGCATCAGCTTCAGGTAGGCCACGTTGACGAGGGCCGGCTCGGGGTACGCGAGCAGGTACAGGGCCCAGGCCAGGTACTCGCTGTGCAGCAGGGCCGTCATCAGGAGCACGCACCAGCACTTGCCGGCCGAGTTCCATTCGAGGGGATTCTTGAGGCGGGTTTTCAACAGACTAATGGCGTCCATACGCAAATAATTTCCCTGGTCTTCGCTATCTAGTGAACTGCTAGTGGGGCCTTCCGGGCCGGGCGCGATTGCCGTGTCCCGTGCGGGCGACCTTGCCGGCGGGCGCGCCCCTTGTACTGCATCCTCCCGGGATGCGCACTAACCCTTGCGGACGTTTTCGGCCCGGCCTGTCCGCTTTGATCTATTGCCGCCTGCCACCGCCACTGCGGCACCGCACGACCGCGATGGCCACCTGCCCGGCCGCAGCCGCTCCCGAACACGCCGCACTTCTGTTCCGGCCTGCCGCGCCGTGCTCGGTTCCGCGTCCCGCAGGCCTGGCATACACTGCCGGCTGCCTTTCCCCGGTTGCGCTGACAATAATGACCACAAGCTCGACTCCGCCCCTTTCCCCCGCGGCCCTCGCTGCGCTGCAGGCCCGCCTGCAGGAAGCCCTGACCCTGCACCGGCAGGGCCGCCTGCTCGAGGCACGCGGACTGTACGAAGGCATCCTGCGCGACTACCCGCAGCAGCCTGACACGCTGCACCTGCTCGGCGTGCTGCACCTGCAGGGCGGCGACGCCGCCGCCGCGGAGCGCCATCTCGGCGCGGCCGTCGCCGCGCAGCCGGACAATCCCGAATTCCACCTGAACCGCGCCACGGCGCTGCGCGCCCTGCAGCGCGCGGACGCCGCGCTGGACAGCTACGACCGCGCCCTCGCGCTGCAGCCGGAGCTCGTCAACGGCCATCTCGGCCGCGCCACCGCGCTGAAGGAGCTCGGCCGCGGCGATGACGCCGTGGCCGCCTATAAGCAGGCCCTGGCCCTGCAGCCCGATTTCGCCGAAGTGCATTTCAATCTCGGCAACCTGCTGCGCGACCTCGCCCGCCTCGAGGCGGCGCAAGCAAGCTTCGAGCGCGCGCTGGCGCTGAAGCCGGAACTCGTGGCCGCGCGCGTCAACCTTGCGGCCGTGCGGCTGCAGCGTGGCGAGGCGGAGGCGGCGCTCGCCGACGTCGATGCCGCGCTGGCGCAGCGCAGCGACCTGGCCGAGGCCCATGTCATCCGCGGCAACGCGCTCTTCGCGCTGCAGCGCTGCGACGACGCCGTCGCGAGCTACGACCGCGCGCTCGCGCTGAAGCCCGACCACTTCGAGGCGCTGCTCAACCGTGGCAAGACGCAGTACCACCTGCTGCACGACGCGGCCGCGCTGGCCAGTCTGGAGGCCGCGCTGGCGCTGCAGCCCGAGCATGTCGACGCGCACCTCCTGCGCGGCAGCATCTGCCAGCGCCTGCTGCGCCACGACGCCGCACTTGCCGCCTTCGAACGCGCCATCACGCTGGCGCCCGGACAGGCGGAGGGCTGGTACAACAAGGGCCTCCTGCTACAACGGCTGCATCGCTGCGAAGACGCCGTGGCCTGCATGGTGGAGGCGGAGCGCCTGCACCCGGGCCACAGCCTCGTGCAGGGCCAACTGCTGCATGCGCGCATGTTCCTCTGCGACTGGACCGACTTCGACGCCTCGCTCGCCCGCGTCGAGGCTGCCATGGCGCGCGACGAGGTGGCGCTGTTGCCCTTTGCGGCCCAGTCCCTGATCGATTCGCCGGCACTGCAGTTGCAGGTAGCGTACAAGACCACGACCCTGCTGCCCTTGCCCACCACCCTGCCCGGCGGATTCCCGCCGCGCGCGCCCGGCGCGAAGATTCGCCTCGGCTATTTCTCGGCGGACTTTCGTGAACATCCCGTCGCCCAGCTCACCGCCGGCCT
>JAJNDL010000364.1 GCA_021156385.1 Moraxellaceae bacterium
TCGATGAGATGGCACTCCCACATCGGGCGACGGCGGTCGAGGCGGTGCGCGTGCAGGCGCGACACCAGCGCCAGCAGCTCGCGCACGCGGCCCGGACGGGGCAGCGCCGAATGGCGCACGTGGTATTCGATGTCCATGCCATCGTCGCGCACCCAGGCGGCCTCGAGGCCGCCCAGCGACTTCTGCAGCTTGCGGTTGAAGGGCGCGCAGAACGCGTCGCCCTGCACCATCGCCTCGTAGAGGTTGGCGAGATAGTCCGGCCCGGCGTCCGCCGGCAGCTCGTAGAGCTGCAGCGAGCCCACGTGCATGGGCGACTCCGGTGTCTCCATGAGCAGCCAGCCGGTGTCGATCAGCGACAGCTTGCGGGCCGGCGGCACCGCGTCGGGCACGGCATGCCGGCGCGCCGGCGTCTTCCCCTGACATTCGTGACTACCACATTCCCGGTGCGCCGTGGCGCCATGCGGGCCGTGCGGCGGCGGCTACGGCTTGACCGGCGCCGATACGCTCTCGATCTTCATCGTGCCCTGCGGGATGCGCATGTTGATCGTGCCGGCGGGGATGATGCCGACAGCGTCCAGCGCCACGGTGAAGTCGATGTGCTCGTCGTTGAGCAGGCTCACCGCCATGCGTCCGTCCGGCAGGAAATCCACCGGCCCAGACACCGCGATGGTGAGCGGCAGGCTGTGCAGGTTGTGGGCGATCGGCAGGCCCATGAGCGAGGGCGAGAGGCTCGGCACGTCCAGGTAGATCTCCAGCGTCGCGGACAGGTGCAGCTTGCCGTCGACGTTGGTCAGGTAGCCGGTGACGGGCAGCTCGCGCTTGCCGCCATTGGCCGGATTCGCAGCGAAGCGCGCACGCATGATCTGCGGGCCGGTGGCGGACACGATGGTGCCGAATGGGGATTCGGCGTAGACGTCGATGCTGGTGGCCATCATCAGGCCCGGCTGGATCAGCACGCGCACGCCGTTGCCGGCATCGAAGTCCGCGACCTCGGCATCGAGAGCACTGCTGATGTAGAGCGACTGCTTCTCGGGACAGCTGCTGCCCACCGCACAACCGGTGTTGGCGGCCGTCACGTTGCCGCTCGTGCCGTTGGTTTCCAGGCGCGCGCCATTGCTGGCCAGCCACTTGCCGCCGGTGAGCGTCGGGCCGAACTCGCCGCTGTCGTGCACGAAGTTCACGTTGGTGTCGGAGGCAGGCAGGCCGCGCAGGCGCTGCAGGACGGTGGCGACGCGCGCACCGCCACGGAACCAGATCTCCAGGGCCGGGCCACCGCCAGTGGCGGCAGGCACCGCGCCGGCCGACTGCTCCAGCAGCTGCGTCTGCAGCGGCAGGCCGTTGGCGCCGCAGATGGCCTGGCTGCCGTTGCAGGTCGCAGTGGCGGACTGACTGTTGCCGTTGGAGTTCAGCACGTAGCGGTAGAGCTGGCCGCTTTCCCAGGGGACGTCCGGCGTGAAGCGCAGCGCCTGCGCGCCGGTCTCGAGGCGGCCCGCCACGCTGCCCTGGCAGATGCCGCCGGCATCGATGCGCTCGATACGGAAGCTGCCGCTGCCGCAGCTCGTGCCGAGCGCGATGCTGGTGGCGTCCATGCTCTGCGAGAACTGCACGCTGATGCTGCGGTCTTCCGGCAGCACCGGGATCGGCAGCATGTCGTCACCGGCCTTGCCGCCGGCGCAGCGGCCCTGCAGGCCGTTTGCCGCATCGCGGCCGGTGGTGACGCAGGGAAAGCCGGGATAGGTGGCGAGCACGATGGGCGAGCGCGAGGCGGCGCCAGCGAGGTCCGCCAGGGAAAAACTGCGGCTGTGCGTGGCATCGGCCAGGGCATTGCCGGCGAGATCGGTGAGTGTGTCGCTGAATTCCACGCGGTAGCTGGCGTTGTGCGCGAGCGGCGTGCGCGGCCGGATCACGATCGAGGCGCCGTCGACGCGCCAGTCGATGGCGGCGGCGATGCCATCCTTCAGCAGGCGCACGCTGGCGTCGTCCACGCTGGCGGCGTCGAGCGGCTCGCTGAAGGTGAGGATGACGGGGTCGCCGGGCCGCGCGCGTGCCGCCTCGTCGCCGGGCAGCCAGGACTGCAGCGTCGGAGCCTGCGTGTCGGCGGGCCGTGCCGGCGCCGCCGCCTGGTCGGCATAGCCTTCGAGATGGAAGGAGAGCACGCCGGAGGCGCGGTCCACGCCCAGCACGTCGAGTTCGGTGACGCCGACGGCGTCCATCACCAGGCGGCCGTTCTTCACGATGGCGGTGCCGACCACCTCGACGTGCAGCAGCTGCTGGTTGAGCGCACCGTTGGTGGAGGCGGTGGCGGTCGACATCGCGGCGTCCATGGTCAGGTAGACGAGGCGCGGCGCATCGACGGCGTTGCTGTAGGGGTTGGGCAGCATGTAGCCGCTGGCATCGGAGACGATGTCGATGGTGATGGTGCCGGTGTTTAGTTCCGCCGGCACCTCGCCCACGATCCTCACGTCGACGGCGCTGCCGCTGATGCGGTTACCGCGGCGCATGGTGAGCGGCGTCACCTGCGGATAGTTCGGCACGTAGGCGAGTTCGGCGTAGAGATTGCCGCCGGTCTGCGAGGCGCTGTTGTCGCCGAGCAGCGTGGAGGCGATCGGTACACGGTTGATGGCGGCGCCGGTGAGCGGCGACAACACCGTACCGCCGGCGGAATCCGGCACTTCCAGCGCCATGGTTGCGCGCGGGCCGGACTGCTGCGGCACGAGCGCGAGCTCGGCGTAGTCGCCCGGCGTCAGGGCCACGCCCAGCGTGCTCTTCAGCGCGCTGGTCAGCTTCAGGCGATAGGTGCGGCCGGCGAGCAGGTCCTGCTTCGGATCGATGGAGAGCAGGTGCGCCTTGCCCAGCACGGTCGCCGGCACGAGGTTGCCGTCCGCATCCTCGAGGCGCACGGAGTCGCCGTACTTCAGCGTCGCGGGGTCGACGGGCTGGGTGAACTGCAGGCGCAGCGTGGAGAAGTCCATGAACACGAAACTGCCCTGGCCCGGACGCAGCCGTTCGACGAGGAAGGCGTCGCTGGTGGCGACCCGGCTCCGCGCACCGTCGGCCGCCGGGCGCGTGGTGAAGGCGAGCGGCACCGGCGGCACGATGCCGTCGGCGGCCGCGAGGTTGCTCCAGGTCACCTCGTAG
>JAJNDL010000365.1 GCA_021156385.1 Moraxellaceae bacterium
GCGCAGGCCACGCTCGAAGGGAGTCCCCATACATCCTCTGTGTCGTTCACGGCAGCGGGTACGTCGCCCGGCTGCATCAGCTTCCATTCTAGGAGGGCGGCGGGCCTGCCCCAAGCGGGACCGGCCCTGGCCGGTGCAACTTTTTTGGCGCGGCCGTCATCCGTGGCCGGTCTTGAGCGGTCCGCCGAACCGTGACCCGGTCGTTCCAGACCGGCCACGCCGCAGCGATGGCGAAAGCCGGTTGCGTCAGGCGCGGCCCGGCAGGCGGTGGAAGACCCAGGCCGAGAGCAGCAGCAGCGAGAGCCCCGCCGCCAGCGTCGGCAGCAGCACCTTTACCGCCGGCGCCCCCAGCACGATGACGATGGGGTGCGCTCCGGCCGGCGGATGCACAGTGTGCGTCAGGCACATGAAGCCGATGGTCACGCCGACGGCGACAGCCACCGTCCACCACTGGTCCGCGAACAGCCAGAGCGCGACGAAGCCCACCAGGGTCGCGATGCCGTAACTCAGCAGAACGTTGCGCGGACGCGCAAAGTCGCTCTGCGGCGCCAAGAAGAGCAATACGCAGGAAGCGCCAAACGGCGCCAGCAGCAGGGGATGCTGCAGCTCGCGCCCCAGCCCCTGCAGCAGCAGGATCGCCAGGAAGCTGCCCATGCCCGCCCAGAGGGCCCGCTGCCAGGCAGCCGGCACGGCGGCCGGCAGCAATTCTTCTTCGTTCATCACGTCGTCGTGATCGGACATCCCATCCTCCGTTGGATGCGAATGGCGGACGGCCCTGCCGTCCGGAAGCCGGCCATTCTAGGAGTCCGGCCGAGGCGCCGAAAGCAGTTTCCCTAAGCGGAGATATCAGCCGGCCTGATGAGGTACCTGCCCCAGCCCCGGGAATAACAAAATTCGAAATCAGTATTTCCGGAAATAAAGTCCGGAGCGCAGGCTGTGCTCCTCACCTACTGCAGGGAGCATCCCCATGAACCTGGAAGCCGCGCTGGAAAAAAAACTGGAAGGCTGCGAGGTGCTGGTGCTGCCGGGCTGGAAGAATTCCGGTCCCGCGCACTGGCAAACCCTCTGGGAGGACCGCTTTCCGGCGTGGCAGCGCGTGCAGCAGGCGAACTGGCTGCAGCCGCGCCGCAGCGACTGGGTCCAGGCCCTGGAGGATGCCGTGGCCGCCTGCACGCGCCCGGCTGTTCTGGTCGCGCACAGCCTGGGCTGCGTCACCGTGGCGCACTGGGCCGCACTGCACGATGCCGGACGCATTGCCGGCGCGCTGCTGGTGGCGCCGGCCGACGTCGAGCGCAGTACGGTGGCGGCAAGCCTGAAGGACTTCGCTCCCCTGCCGCGCGCGGCCCTGCCTTTCCCTGCGCTGCTCGTGGGCAGCGACAACGATCCCGCCTGCGCCGCCTGGCGCGCCGCCGGCCTGGCCGATTCCTGGGGCACGGAATTCCGGCTGCTGCACGGCGTCGGGCACATCAACGCCGACTCCGGCCTCGGCGCCTGGGACGCCGGCCTCGCACTGCTCGATGCCTGGCTGGGCCGGCACCTGGCGCCGCCCGCCCATGCGCCGGTGCCGTTCCGCTGGGTTGCCTGAAAGCCAGCGCCGGAATCCTCTAGGCTTGTTGGCGCGGCGAGCGCCGCGGCCGGAATGACCAGGAGGATTCCCGGTGACCCGCATCGGCGTCATCTCAGATACCCACGGCCTGCTGCGCCCCGAGGCGCTGGCGGCACTGCGCGGTTGCGACCGCATCCTGCACGGCGGCGACATCGGCAATGCCGGCATCCTCGATGGCCTGGCGCAAATGGCGCCCGTCACCGCCATCCGCGGCAACAACGACACCGGCGCCTGGGCCGCCGGCCTTCCCGATACCCTGCTGCTCGACATCGAAAATGTGCGCATCCACCTGCTGCACGACCGCAAGCAGCTTGCCCTCGATCCCGTGGCCGAGGGTGTGCGCGTGGTGATTTCCGGCCATTCGCACAAGCCGGCGCTGGAGGAACGCGACGGCGTGCTCTGGCTCAACCCGGGCAGCGCCGGACCGCGCCGCTTCCGCCTGCCGGTCGCCGTCGCCGAAATCGTCGTTGACGGCAGAGCCGTGCAGGCACGCATCGTGGAGCTGGCGATAGAGGCGCGCCGCTAGCTGCGCGGCAACCTCGTTGCGCGCCGCTCACGCGAGGTTGCCGAACGCACACATCCCGTGCCTTTTGCGCACCCTCCCCTTGGCTATGCTGTCTCCAGCACAGCAACCGGATCGCCGGAGGGAAGGCATGGCCACGAGCGCGGAATGGCACGAAGCCTATGAAAAGATGTCGGAAGCCTCGCGCAACTTCTCGCGCGCCATCAAGTCGGTGCAGGAGGAGCTGGAGGCGGTCGACTGGTACAACCAGCGCGCCGAGGCCACCGGCGACGAGCAGCTGCGCCGCA
The DNA here is from genome assembly GCA_021156385.1 of Moraxellaceae bacterium. GTDB lineage: Bacteria > Pseudomonadota > Gammaproteobacteria > Pseudomonadales > Moraxellaceae > UBA2031. Next base: position 2,417 of record JAJNDL010000365.1, read on the forward strand.
TCCTCGAGCACAACCGCGACGAGGAGATCGAGCACGCCATCATGGCGCTGGAATACCTGCGCCGCATGAACGGGGTCTTCGACCGCAACATGCGCACCTACCTCTTCACCACCGGCGACATCACGGAGATCGAGGAAGAGGCGGAGAGGGAGAACCCGGTCGGCGAAGGCGGCTCCGGCTGACCCGGCGCAGAAACAGCCGGGTACCGTGACAACGCTGCACAAGCCTGCCCGGTGGCGTTAAGCTGCGGACTCCAGCACTCACCACAGGGAAAGTCCATGAAGACACGCATCGCCGTACTGCTCGCACTCCTCGCCTCCGGCGCCGCCGTTGCCGACACCGTCGTCGAAGTCCATGCCGTCGACGACAAGGGCACCGGTGCCAGCCTCGGCCGGATCACCGTTTCCGAAACGAAACACGGCCTCGTGTTCACGCCGGCGCTCACGGGCCTGAC
>JAJNDL010000366.1 GCA_021156385.1 Moraxellaceae bacterium
GGTCCAGGTACTGTTTCGCGTCGCCGGCCTTGTTGCCCTGCAGCAGGCGGTAGCCGAGCACGAGGTTGGCCTTGTCGCGGATGGCGAGCGTGGCTTCGTCGTCGCTCTTCAGCGCGCCGGTGCGGTCGAGCTGCTCCAGGCCCTGCGCCTCGCGGCCCTGCTGGATCAGCGTGACGCCGAGGTTGTAGCCGGCAAAGCCTTCGAAACCGGGTGCGCCCTTGAGCTCCTCGAGAATCTCCACCGCCTCCGGCAGACGGCCGGTGGCGATGTAGACCTGCGCGCGCAGCAGCTGCTCTTCGTCACGCAGGTGTTCCGGCAGGCGGCCCTCGATGCGCTGGAGCGCGTCCAGCGCCGCGACGGCCTCGCCCTTCTCGAAATGGATGCGCGCGAGGCGGTAGGCCGCCTCGTTGCGGATGCCGGCGGCAACGCTGCCTTCCAGCACGGCACGGATGGCGCGGCCGGCGCGCTGGTGCATGCGGTAGGAAAGCTCGAAGTCGCCGACGGAGAGTTCGGCGTGGCCGGCCTGCAGGTGCAGCGGATCGAGGCCGGGCTCGTCGAGGCGGCGGTACTGGCCGAGCTCGGTGTCGAGCCGGGAAATGGCCTCGAACCAGTCGCCTTGGCGGGCCTCGAACCAGGCTTCGCCGAGGTAGAGGTCGCGCGCTTCCGCCTTCGGTGCCGCCTGCGCGCCCGGCAGGGCGGCGCAGAGGCCGAGCAGCATGAAACCGGTGAGACGCTGGCGGACGGCGCGCATGATTTACAGGGCCTTGAAGCGGATGGCGTCGCTGCCGGCGCCGTCCGCCAGCGTCAGCTCGACCAGGCGCGGGCCCTCTTCCTTGGTGAAGCGCCAGGTCGCGCTTTCGCGCCACGCAGCGTTGCCGGCGGTCTTGCCGGTCAGCGTCACCTCCAGCACGTGTTCGCCGGAGCGCAGGTTGCCGGTGTAGAGGCGCTGCACGCCGCCACTCTGCAGGGCTTCCAGCTCCTTGTGGGTGTAGAGGTGGTGGGTGGCATCGACGCCATCGATGCGCACGTCCACTGCATCGAGGCGGACCTTGTGGTCCTTCGCCACGGCGAGGAAGAGCGACACCTGCGTGCCGGAGGGATGGATCAGCTTTTCCTCGAGCTGCATGAGCTCGGTGGAGATCGCGAGGACGTCGCTCTTGATGTCCTGCACCTGTTCGTCGAGGCCCTTGATCTGCTCGCGGGAGACTGCTTCGCCGGCCTGTGCGCCGGCGACTGCCGAGAACATCATCACGAGTGCCGTGATTCTCATCATTGTTGTCATGTCGCTCACCCGAAAGACGGCGATCTTTCTTTTCGTGAGCAATACAACCATGCGCCCCCGCCACAAACCTTCGACTGCGCCGCACACCGTGGCGGGCGCAGTTCGCAGAATTCATAGGTAACAGGCACATGAAATGTCCACTTCATGTAACGCAGCAGCCCGGCCGCGCGCATGCGTTGCAGGGATTGCACGGCCGCGTCACAGCGCATCCGTGACGCAGCCCGCAAAAGCTGGCCGATTCCCTCCAGAAACACCGGCAGCATTTTTCAGGAAAATCCGGCGCTGACGCCATCACAAAAAACAAGGCCCGCTCTGGCGGGCCTTGTTCCTGCAGCGGGCACTCAATCACGGTCCCAGTCGCGACCGCGGCCACGGCCCCGATCGTGGTCGCGGTGGTGGTGGCGATGGTGTTTCGCGTGTTGCTTCCAGTGCTTGTGCTTCCAGCCGCGGTCGTGGTCCACGTACTTGTAATGCACCACCTTCTTCACCGGCTGGTACACCACCACCGGCTCGGGACGCACGTACACCACGCGCTCGTGCACCACGGGACGCTCGTAAACCACCGGGCGCTCGTAAACCACCCGCTCGCGGTAGCGATAATCCTCGTCGTCATCGCGGTAGATGTAGGCCTCGCGGTCGTGGTCGCTGTCGCGGCGCGGCTCGGCGACGCGATCGCGGGTGGCGACATGGGTGCCGACCGCCGCGCCCAGGGCACCGCCGACGACGGCGCCATCGCGCCCGCTCATGTGATGGCCGAGGGCGGCGCCGGCCGCGCCACCGATGATGGCGCCGGCAACTGCATTGCCGCGCTCGGCTGCCATGGCGTTGCCGCCGATCAGGGAGATCGCGAGCACGGGAATGGTCAGTATGAATTTCATTTTTTCGTTTCCTCCAGCAGAGACTCCATCGGGGAGCGTCCGAGGCAGTTGATTACCTGGGAGAGAAAACGGCTCGGGTGCGGAACGGTTGACGACGCTGCAAAAAATTATCGGAGCCGGTCCGGCTTTGTGACGGGCTCGACAAATTCCGGCGCGTGATGCGCGATCTCGGCCGTCACCAGCAGGCGCTTGCGCGCCTCGCCCCAGCGGTAGCCGCCCAGCACGCCGCTCGCGCGGATCACGCGGTGGCAGGGGATGACCAGCGCCACGGGATTGGCGCCGACGGCGGAACCGACGGCGCGGCTGGCGCCGGGCTGGCCGAGGTGGCGTGCCAGCGCGCCATAGGTGACGAGCCGGCCTTCGGGGATCTTGAGCAGCGCCTCCCAGACGCGGAGCTGGAACTGCGTGCCTTTTATGAAGAGCGGCAGCGGCTCGGGCCGGCGGTAGGTGGCGAAGATGCGCTGCACCAGCTCGCGGGCGGCGGCATCGTCGCGCACCAGGCTGGCGGCCGGCCAGTCCTGCTGCAGCTCTGCACGAGAAGCGGCGCCGGCGTCGTCGCCCTCCAGGAAGGCGAGCTTCATCAGGCCGCGTCCGCCCGCCGCCACGAAGGCCGGGCCGAAGGGCGTCGCCGCCAGGCCCCAGGCGATGCGCAGGCCGGCGCCGCCGCTCCTGATCTCGCCCGGCGAGGCCGCCTCGCAGCACCGAGGATGTCGTCGCCGGCCAGCAGCGCCGCCCGCGCCCGCGCCCGCGCCAGGTGCTGCAGGAAGCGCTTGGGGCTCACCCCGGCCCAGCGCGAGAACAGGCGCTGCAAATGGAATTCGGAAAGGCCGGCCGCCGCGGCGAGCTCGGCCAGCGCGGGCTGCTCCGCGGCCCGCTCCTGCAGCCAGTGCAGGGCGGCGGCGATGGTCCGGTAGGCGGCGGCGCGCTCGTCGAGGGAGGCGATGTCAGTCGGAATGCTCATGCCCG
>JAJNDL010000367.1 GCA_021156385.1 Moraxellaceae bacterium
GCGATTTCCATCGACATGAAGGTGAAGATCCGCGACATGAATTTCTTCGGCTGCGTGCTCGACTACGAGCACACCGATTCGCCGCTGGAGAAGCATGCGCGCGACCTCGTGCTCTGCCCTGAAGGCACGGCGCTGCGTATCGAGATGCTGGTGTTCGAGCAGCACGAGCGCAGCATGCGCTGCCTGTTCAAGCATGGCAGCTTCGACATGGCCGAGGAGCTCAAGACCCTGCTCGACGACGAGCTTTTTTTCCGATGTCCCGCTGCCAAGGATGAAGACAGCGGGCAGCACAAGGTGCGCGCCATCTATCGCTGAGGATCGGCGCGCCGGCTGCCCGGCCGGAGAGTGGTGCTGACGCAGGCCGGACTGGACGCAGGGCCGCGAAGAGACAGGAGTCTCACCGCGGCCAATTCCGCCTTGGCCTGAAAACCCCCATCACATATGCTTGGCGGGTCTTGGAGACCCGCACATGAAGTCGAATCCCCTCACGGAATTGCCCCCCGCCACGCTGGAAGGCCTGTTGTCCGGCATTCCTTTCTACAAGGACATGCTCTTCAACGACCCCGACCAGATGGAGATCCTCAAGCAGCACTCGAAAATCTTCGAGCCGGCTCCGAATGAGGTGGTGATCGAGAAGGGTGCCCAGGACAAGGTCTTCTATTTCCTGCTTTCCGGCCAGCTCATCGTCTACCCGGACGGCAAGAAGTCGCGCAAGGCCGTCAACTACCTGACGCCCGGCCAGGCTCTCGGCGTGCTGGCACTGCTCTGCAACTCGCCGCGCACGGCCACGCTCGTGGCCGACCCCAAGTCGGGCCGTGTACAAATGATAGGCACCGACTTCGCCCCCTTCGGCGCTCTCACCGACTTCAGCAAGATCCAGCTCGCCACCAAGCTTGCCCTGTGGCGCATGGTGAGCCACAACACCCGCTGGAAGCTCAATGTCTACCGCATGCAGACGCCCGACCACCCGCTGGCGGTGGCGCTGGGCAAGGTGGAAACCTTCAGTGGCGAGAAGGGATCGATCGACGAGCTCAAGAGCCTGGATCGCCAGGTGCGTGCCCTGACCGAGCTCATGTCGAAATGGAACGAGGTGCTGGCGAGCAGCTGACGCGGCCGCACCGAGCGTGCAGCGCCGGCAGGGCCCGTCCGGGTCCGCATGCCGGCATCAACTCACCGGATACTTACTAACTGCCCGGCTCTTCGGCCGAGGCTTTCACGACGCGGACGATGGCGCCGCCCCTGGCGGCCGGCGCCGCCGTTATTTCCCGGTCCGGATCGAATACTTCAACCTGCGCAAAGCCGAGCGAGGCGAAGTGCGCGCGCATGCTTCCGTCGCTCGCGAAATGCAGGGTGAAACTGCTGCGCGAGGCGACCTTCAGTGCGCGGTTGGAGGCACGAATCGCGCCGGAGAAGCGGTGGCTGCCCACTTCCGGATAGATGTCGGTGAGATAGACGCCAAGCGGAAAGGTGCGCAGGGCCGTAGCGAGGCGCCGCCATACGTCGCTGACGGTGGCGAGGTCGAAGTAGTTCACCAGGCCTTCGGTGATCACGACCAGCGGCTTGCCGGCGTCGAACTCGCGCGCGACGACGGCCTCCAGGCTGTCCGGTGTGCCGCGGTCCAGGATGTTGCAGGTGACGAGCCGGTGCCGCGTGTCCAGCGAACCCAGCTGTGCGAGCAGCGCGTGCTTGCGCGCGACCATGCCGGGCAGGTCGGCCTCCACGTAGCTGATGCCGGCATGCCGGCGCGTGAAGCGGTGACCGCGCGGGGAGAGTCCGCAGGCGATCTCCAGGATCTGCAGATCGGGATGTGCGGCGATCAATGCATCCAGTTCGCGGTCGATCAGGAAGTGGCGCTGCAGCAGCGTGGTCTTGATGTCGCTGCCGATCAGGCAGCGCGCGATGCGCTCGAAGGGTCGCAGCAGCATGAAGAAGAGTTTGCCGCGCGTGGTGGCGAAGTGCGAATCGGAAAGGCCGTAGTGGTGCCAGACGTAACCGGTGTAGTGCGCCGTGAAGGAGATGCTGGAAGTGTCGTTATCGTTGTTCATGACGGCATCCGGAGGGTTGGCCACCGATAATGCCGGGCAGGGGCGGATCAGACAACCGCGGTGCCGGGAGCCGTGCCGGCCATGTGCCAGAAACACGAAGGCCCCGAATCGTGTGACGGATTGCGGGGCCTGCGGGCATAGCTGCCTTTGCCTTTCTTCGCTTTTTCCTGGCGGGGCCGGAACAGCGGATCGAATACCAGCGCCTTGGCACTGGCGGTCTTGCGTCGCCTGCTCATGATCTCCTCTCTGAGTGTTGGTGGTTGAGCGGGCGCGATAGTGGGGCAAGTGTGCACCGTGGTGAAGGGGCCGCGGGCCGGAAGTGATGAACGGTCCCTGCCGGCGATGGGGCCGGCGACTACTGCTGGCGGCCGCGCCAGTCGCGCAGGCGACGCAGGCGTGCCGGCAGGTGCAGGAGGTTGAGGACACCGGTGGCGGTAAGCGGGATGAACACCTGCGGGTTGCGCAGCACGGCGTTCCAGCCGTGATCGTCGCCGAGCCAGCCCCAGAGGCCGAGGGCGAGCGCGATATTGCCGAGGGTGTCGAGCAGGATGTCGCGCTTCAGTTCGCGCGGCAGTCGCGGCTGTCCGGAGGGGGGCGGCTCTGGCATGTCCGGGCTTCCTGCTGCCGCTCAGGCAAAGAGCGGGCGGCCGGCCATGGCCAGGGCCAGGCGCAGCAGCACGTCCCAAGCCTGCTCGTCGCTCTGCCCCTTGATAGCCTGGTCCACGGCCAGCACCTCGGTCACGAGTTGGCGCGCGGCTGTTGTATTCGTGCGTTGCAGCGCGCGCTGGAACAGCGCCTGGCGCTTCTGCCAG
>JAJNDL010000368.1 GCA_021156385.1 Moraxellaceae bacterium
GGCAGCGACATGCCCAGCGCCTCGATCGCGGAGGCCATGGTGTTGGCGGTGTACATGCCGCCGCAGGAGCCCGGGCCGGGAATCGCGGTTTCCTCGATCTGCTTGACCTGGATCTCGTTCAGCTCGCCGCGCGCGTGACGGCCCACGGCCTCGAACACGGAAATGATGTCGGTGTGGCCGGCACCGGGCTTGATGGTGCCGCCATAGACGAAGATCGACGGACGATTCAGGCGCGCCATGCCCATGATGCAGCCCGGCATGTTCTTGTCGCAGCCGCCGATGGCGACGAGGCCGTCGAAGCCTTCGCAGCCCGCCACCGCCTCGATGGAATCGGCGATGATCTCGCGCGAGACCAGCGAGTACTTCATGCCTTCGGTGCCGTTGGCGATGCCGTCGGAAATCGTGATCGTGTTGAAGATGACAGCTTTGCCACCGGCTTCGTTCGCGCCCTTCTCGGCTTCGCGTGCCAGCTTGTCGATGTGCATGTTGCAGGGGGTGACCATGGCCCAGGTCGAGGCGATGCCGACCTGCGGTTTCTTGAAATCCTCGTCGGTGAAACCGACGGCGCGCAGCATGGCGCGCCCGGGTGCGGCTTCGATGCCGTCCACCACTTCGGAGGAATATTTGCGGGTCTTGTCGTTGTCGCTCATGGGCCTGTCCTGTGCTGCGGAAAATAAAAAATCAATGCCGCGGCGGTGGAGGTCACCGCCGCGGTGCGGGCTGGTTCAGATGGTCTTGCAGAATACCTGCGAGTTGCGCTGGTAGTTGTAGAGCTGCTTGCGCTCGCTGGGCAGGTCGTCCACCGAGGCCTGCTTGAAGCCATGCTCGACAAACCATAGCGCGGTGCGCGTGGTCAGCACGAAGAGCTTCTTCAGTCCCTTGTTGCCGGCGCGCTTCTCGAGGAACTCGAGCAGTTCGGTGCCGCGGTCGCCGTTGCGGTAGTTGGGATGCACGGCGACGCAGGCGATCTCGCCCGAGGCCGGGTTCTTCTCGTCGGAGGGCAGCGGGTAGAGTGCCGCGCAGCCGACGATCATGCCGTCGCGCTCGATCACGATGAAGTGGTTGATCTCGTTCTCGAGGCGCTCGCGCGAGCGGCGCACCAGGATGCCTTCCTCTTCCAGCGGGCGCATCAGTTCCAGCATGCCGCCGATGTCCTCGATCTCCGCCTCGCGGATTTCTTCGTACGGGTCATGCGTGATCAGCGTGCCGGAACCGTCGCGGGTGAAGAGTTCCTGGAGCAGGGCGCCGTCGCGCGCATACGAGATGATGTGCACGCGCTTGACGCCGTGGCGGCAGGCTTCGCTGGCCGCATGCATGTGGCGCAGCAGCTCGTTGTCGATCGCCTTGCCGCGCAGGTACTGGTCCACCTCGTTGGGGATCATTTCGCGCAGCAGGCGCTCGTCGTCGGACTGGATGCCGTCGCGCTCGCCGAGGCAGATCAGCTTGTCGGCCATCAGGGCGGTGGCGGCGGAGACGGCGACGTCTTCCGCGAGCAGGTTGAACACTTCGCCCGTGGTCGAGTAGCCGGTCGGGCCCAGGATCACGATGTGGTGGTTGGAGAGATTCTTGCTGATGGCCTCCACATCCACCGAACGCACTTCGCCGGTCAGACCGAAGTCGACGCCGTCGCGCACGCCGTAGGGCTTGGCCGTGATGAAGTTTCCGGAGATGGCATCGATCTTGGCGCCGAACATGGGCGAGTTGGCGAGACCCATGGAGAGCAGTGCCTCGATCTCGAGGCGGATGGAGCCGACGGCGTCCAGCACGCAGCGCAGTGCCTCGCGCGTGGTGACGCGCAGGCCGTTGTGCATGGGCGTCTCGAGGCCCATGTCGGCGAGGTTCTCGTCGATCTGCGGCCGCGCGCCGTGCACGAGCACGAGGCGGATGCCGAGCGAATGCAGCAGCGCGATGTCGTGCACGATGTTGTGGAAGTTCTCGTGGTTCACCGCTTCGCCGCCGAACAGCAGGACGAAGGTCTTGCCGCGGTGGGCATTGATGTAGGGCGCGGAATTGCGGAACCAGTGGACGTACTGGTCCGTCATGGTGTCCTGGAACGGCTGCATGCTCACGGGCTTGACTCGCGGTAGCGGTAAGAGCCGCGATTTTACGGGGTAGGGCAGGGGGGTGAGAAGGTGACGGGGGGCGAGAAGCCGGCGGAATTCGCGGAGCTTCTCGCTGCTTGGGGGAGGTTCGGTTAGTGCATTCACGGATCGACCCTTCTGCTGCAGGGGATGGTGATGCCGCGGCTGCAGGGCAGCTCCAAACAGCATTCCGCGGGCGAACCCGGCGGAAGACCCTTCGGGGATGCCGCCCTGCCATGCCGGGCGCCCTCGGGGATCAGAGGCAGAACTCACGGATCAGGCCCTTGAGGACCTCCACGGTGGGCTTGATGCTGTCCAGGGAGATGTACTCGTCGGGCTGGTGCGCCTGCTCGATGCCACCAGGTCCAAAGATTAGCGCATCCATCCCGAGCTGCCGGTAAAAAGGCGCCTCGGTGCCGAACGCCGCGGCAGCGGCCGGGTAGCCGGTGAGGCGCTCAAGGCTTTTCACCAGCGGCGAGTCGGCCGGCGTTTCCATGGCCGGCGTGCCGGCGAAGAGCGGCTCGACACTGAGCGTGACGCCGAAGCGCGGTGCCACCGGGGCCAGGCGCGCGCGGATCTGCGCGCGCAGCTCGTCCATGGACATGCCGGGCAGCGGGCGCAGGTCGAACTGCATTTCGCAGTGCGGGCAGATGCGGTTGGGATTGTCGCCCCCGTGGATGCAGCCGAGGTTCAGCGTCGGCACCGGCACGGTGAAGGCCGGGTTGCGGTACTTCGCCTGCAGCTCGGCGCGGAAGGC
>JAJNDL010000369.1 GCA_021156385.1 Moraxellaceae bacterium
AAGGTCGCGACGCAGCCGAAAACGCCGAACAGCGCCGGTACCAGCCGGATGCTCCAGACCTCGACGCCGAACACCGCCATGGCCGCCGCCTGCAGCCAGTAGTAGAGCGCCGGCTTGTCCATGAACACGATGCCGTTGTTGCGCGGCGTGACGAAGTCGCCGGTGAGCAGCATCTCGCGCGCGACCTCCGGGTAGCGGCCCTCGTCGGGGATGTTGAGGGGGCGCGCGCCGGTCATCAGCAGGAAATACGGGAGCAGCAGCACGAGCAGCAACCACAGGTCGCGGCGCAGTGGGGGAACAGTGGCTAGACTCATAACGCTTCCTTGCGGACAGGAGCCTGTGCTGGTTGTTTGGGCAGCACGCTGACACAGCCGGGCGGTGGCTGCATTAGCAGGCTTGTTCGCTTGCGTGGCGCGCCTGTTCCGGACCCCCGGGCCACGGACCGGTGCGTGGCACCGGTACGGGAATGGATTCCGAGCCGGCCCTTGTCCAACCCTCCAGAAATGCCAACAGCGCGCGCATGGAACCGACAGCCGACGAATTTATCCTGTGTGCAGATGACTACGCGCAGACGGCGGAGATCGACGCCGGCGTGGTGGCACTGCTGCGCCTCGGGCGCCTGACCGCGGTGAGCTGCCTGGTCGAGTCGCCGCGCTGGCCGGCCGCCGCCGGCGTGCTGCAGGAGTTCACCGGGCGCGCCGATTTCGGCCTGCACCTGAACTTCACGCAGCCCTTCGCGGAGGAGCGCGCCGCGCGGCTGCCGCTGCTCACGCTGCGTGCCTACCTGCGGGCGCTGCCCGAGGCCGAGGCCAACCGGCGCGTCGCGGCGCAGATCGAGCGCTTCGTGCGCCATGTCGGGCGGCTGCCGGATTTCATCGACGGCCACCGCCACGTGCACCAGCTGCCGGTGATCCGCGACGCGCTGCTGCGCCAGATCGCGCATTTCTGGCACGGCAAGCCGCCGCCCTGGGTGCGCGTCACCGTGCCGCGGCGCTTCCGCGGCTGGAAGGCGGCGCTGATCGCCGAGCTCGGCGGGCATGCGCTGGCGCGCCGGCTGCGCGCCGCGGGCATTTCCTGCAACACCGATTTCGCCGGCGTGTACGCGCTGCAGCCCGGCATGTTCTACCGGCCTCTCGTGCAGATATGGCTGAGCGGGCTGGCGCCGGGCGGGCTGCTGATGACGCATCCGGGCATGGCGGGCGGCAGGGACGATGTGATCGCCGACGTGCGCCCGCAGGAGCTCGAGTACTTCTCGAGCGAGGCCTTCCTGCAGGACTGCCGTGGCGCCGGCAAGCGCCCGGCCCGCTTTCCGGCCGGCGGGGAGGGCAGGGCATGAGCACCTGGCAAGAGATTGCGGACGGCGGCCGCCTGCTGCACGTGCCGCAGTTCTTCGACACGGCGGCGGCCGACCACCTGTTCGACTGGCTGCGCGACCATGTGCCGTGGGAGCAGCTGGCGGTGCGCGGCCGGCCTTTTCCGCGCATGAACGCCTGGTATGCCGACCCGGGGCTGCGCTGGAGCTATTCCGGCGTCACGCACCGGGGCGAGGGCTGGCATCCGCGGCTCGAGGTCCTGCGCCAGGAGCTGGAGGTGGCCACCGGCCTGCGCTTCAACAGCCTGCTGCTGAACCGCTACCGCCATGGCCAGGACTCCATCGGCTACCACGCCGACGCCGAGCCCGAGCTCGGCCGCAACCCGGCGGTGGCGACGCTCTCGCTGGGCGAGACCCGCCGCTTCCTGCTGCGCCACCCGGCCAGCGGCGAGCGTCGCACCTACGAGCTGGGCCATGGCAGCCTCTTCCTGATGGCAGGCAGCACCCAGCACCACTGGCTGCATGCCCTGCCCAAGACCGAGGTGCCGGTCGGCGAGCGCATCAGCCTGACCTTCCGTTTCCTCTTTCCGACGGATTGACGGACCGGTCGGTTCCTCGTGTCGTTTCGTCACACCGCCTGACGCGAATCGCGGCCGCCCGGCTGTCGCCCGGCCGGCGTGCAGGTGGTAAAAAAGCGCGCTCTCCGGGCCGGCGGTCCGGCGGCCTTCCGGGACTCCCGCCGGAGGCGCGCATCCGATCCCCTGCGGCACCCGCCGCGACCACGAACCGACACCCCGACGAGGTCCCATGGCCACGCCCCTGCTCAACGAACGCGACCTGTCCTTCCTGCTCTACGAACTGCTCGATACCGAGGCACTGCTCGCGCGTCCGCGCTACCGCGAGCATTCGCGCGAGGTCTTCGATGCCACGCTGGCGACGGCGCGCTCCATCGCGCAGAAGTATTTCGCCAACCACTACGCCAAGGGCGACGCGCAGGAGCCGACCTTCGATGGCCGGAACGTGCACGTGATCCCGGAAACGAAAGCCGCGTGGGATGCCTTCGCGGAGGCGGGCTTCCTCGCCGCGCACTACGACTTCGAGGAGGGCGGCCTGCAGCTCCCCGAGGTCGTGCTGCGCGCCGCCATGGCCTACGTCAACGCCGCCAACATCGCGACCACGGCCTATGCCTTCCTGTCGCTGGGCGCGGCCAACCTCATCCACACCTTCGGCACCGCGGCGCAGAAGGAGAAATTCCTGCCGCCCATGCGCGAGGGCCGCTTCGCCGGCACCATGGCGCTGACCGAACCGGGGCAGGGCTCGGCGCTGGCCGACATCCGCACCTATGCGGTGCCGCAGGACGACGGCACTTACCGCCTCTTCGGCCAGAAGATGTTCATCTCGGGCGGCGACCAGAACCTCACGGAAAACATCGTCCACATGGTGCTGGCGCGCATCAAGGGCGCGCCGCCCGGCGTGAAGGGCATCTCGCTCTTCCTCTGCCCGAA
>JAJNDL010000370.1 GCA_021156385.1 Moraxellaceae bacterium
CGCGTGGTGATGATGTTGCCGTAGTGCTCGGGCGAGGTATCGAGGTTGTGGTTGTAGTAGTCGAGGCCGGCCTCGGCGAGCTGCTGCGCCTGTTCGCCGGAGAGCATGCCGAGCGTCATGCAGGTCTCCATGCCCAGTGATTTCACCTGCTTCACCATCTCCAGCACATAGGGCATGTCTTTTTCGCGCGGCGAGCGCCAGGCGGCGCCCATGCAGAAGCGGCTGGCACCCTTCTCCTTCGCGTTCTGTGCTTCCTCGATCACCTTCTGGATGGCGAGCAGCTTTTCCTTGTCGAGGCCGGTGTCGTAGTGGCCGGACTGCGAGCAGTACTTGCAGTCTTCCGGACAGGCGCCGGTCTTGATGGAGAGCAGAGTCGAGACCTGCACGGTGTTGGGGTCGAAATGCTGGCGGTGCACGGTCTGGGCCCGGAACAGCAGATCCATGAAAGGGAGCTCGAAGAGGGCACGGATTTCGTTGCGGGACCAGTCGTGGCGGACGGAAGACATGCGGATTCCTCGGGAGGGGGCAACTTGCTAGCGTGGGCTTCCCGGCAAACGGGAGTCGCCCGTACGGTTTACGGCGATAGTAGCGGGGCAGGACGCCCCGTCAACCGCAAGGAGCACCCATGGTTTACGGCTGGTCGTTTTTCCGCCACCTGGCTCGTGCGTTGCCCCCAAGCTGCCTGCTCTGCGAAATGCCGGGGCGCCTCCACCCCCTCTGCGCCGGCTGCACGGCCGACCTGCCCTGGAACCCTTCCGCCTGCCGGACCTGTGCCCTGCCCGTCCCGCCCGGCCAACGCGACTGCGCTGCCTGCCTCGCCCGCCCGCCCCTGCAGGTCCGCACTCTGGCGCCGCTGCGCTACGAGTTCCCGGTCGATCACCTCGTGGCCGGCCTCAAGTACCACGGCCGCCTGGCCCATGCCCCCCTGCTCGGCGCGCTGCTGCGCGAACATGTGCTGGCTGCCGGCGCCCCCCTGCCCGAACTGCTGCTGCCGGTGCCGCTGCATCGCCGGCGCCTGGCCGAGCGCGGCTACAACCAGGCCCTGGAAATCGCCCGGCCGCTGGCGCGCGCGACGGGCCTGCCGCTGGAGACAGGCCTGCTGCGGCGCCAGCGCGCCACGGCCGCACAGATGAGCCTCGATGCCGAAGCACGTGCGCGCAATCCCGCCGGCGCCTTCGCCCTGGATGCTGCCCGCCTCGACCGGCTCGGATCCCTTCGCCGCGTCGCCATCATCGACGATGTCATGACCACGGGCGCCACGCTCGCCGAGATTGGCCGCCTGCTGCAGCAGGCCGGCATCCTGCACGTCGAATACTGGGTGGTCGCACGCACGCCGTGACCTGCCCCGGCAATTTCTCCTCCGCATACCGCTTTCTTGCTGGCCGGCCCGACGGAGCCGTTGCTAGAATGGCCGCGCTTTCAGCACATGCTCGTATCGGGCCGGAACCCTGCCTATCGGACTGAGAAAAACCGCTGTCTTCCGTTGAGCACCCGCTCTGGATGAAGGCCGCCCAGCCTTGAGAGAAACGCCCATGTTGATGGCTTTCACACTGCACAAAGGGCTTCTTGAGCAAGTCGCCATCAATGCCGCTTCCGACCTCCTGCCGCAGGTGATCTGGGTGGACGCCATCGCGCCGACCGACGAGGAACGCGGCTGGCTGAGCGAGGCCTACGGGCAGGAACTCCCGACCATCGACGATCTCTACGAGATCGAAGCTACCTCCCGCTTCTACGAGAACGAGCACGGCCTGCACATCAGTTCGTATTTCCTGAACTACGCCGACGAGAACTCCGAGAACATGTCCGCCGCCTTCGTCTTCAACGGCGAGCGGCTGTTCACCCTGCGCGAGGAGGAGCTGGCCGCCTTCCGCCTGTTCCGCCTGCGCGCCCGCAAGGGCCTGGTCAACCTCACCAACTCCAAGTCCATCATGCTCGGCCTCTGCGAGACCAAGGTCGAAAATCTCGCCGACATCGTGGAGCGCATCGCCGCCGACCTCGAGAAGACCAGCCGCCAGGTGCTGGGCAACGCCGAGCAGGACGACATGGAGCAGGTGCTGACCGACCTCGCCCAGCAGGAAGACATCAACGGCAAGGTGCGCATCTCCATGGTCGACCTGCAGCGCATGCTCTACCTGCTGCTGCGCTCCGGCCTGCTCAACGCCGAGCAGAGCGAGCGCCTGCGCGACATCATCCGCGACTCCGAGTCGCTGATCGCGAGCACGGCCTTCCTCTTCGACAAGATCAAGTTCCTGCTCGACACCACGCTGGGCTTCATCAACGTCAACCAGAACAAGATCATCAAGATCTTCTCGGTGGCGAGCGTGGTCTTCCTGCCGCCGACCATGATCGCCAGCGTTTACGGCATGAACTTCGACCTCATGCCCGAGCTCAAGTGGCAGCTCGGCTATCCCTGGGCCCTGCTGCTGATGGTGCTCTCGGCGGTGGCGCCCTATCTCTGGTTCCGCAAGAAGAAATGGCTATGAGCCTCTAACAAAAAAGCCGGCAACTGCCGGCTTTTTTGTTTGCCGCGGCACTGCCGACAGTAGCCGCTACGCGAGTCTCGCTCTGCGGCCCTGTTTTGGCGGGGTTGCGGGGTTGCGGTTGGCATAGCTGACTTCAGTGCTTTTCGGGCTCCGTGAGGGGGTGGCCCTGACCCGGCAGGGCCACCCCCTCACGGAGCCCAATGCGTTCCCGTTGTGCCCGGGCAAGATGACGGGTCAGTGGCCGGCGGCTTCGCCTCAAAACCAATGAAGAAAATGGCAGGTCCAGCGTTGGCAAGGCGAAGCCGATGCCGCAGCT
>JAJNDL010000371.1 GCA_021156385.1 Moraxellaceae bacterium
CGCCTCGCCTTCCTCGGCCGCTACACGCGCTTCGAAGACCTGGCCCCCGAGTTCTACCGCGACGAGGTCCACGAGTAATGCGCGACGCGCGCCTCGGCATCAGCACGGCCGCGCTGCACCACAACCTGCGGCGCGTGCGCGAGGCCGCGCCGTATTCGCGCGTGATGGCCATGGTGAAGGCCGATGCCTACGGCCATGGCGCGCGCATCGTCGCTGAAACCCTGGCCTCGGCCGACGGCTTCGGCGTCGCGATCCTGGAGGAGGCGCTGGCGCTGCGCGCCGCCGGCATCCGCCAGCCCATCACGGTGCTGGAAGGCGTATTCACGCCGGCGGAGATGTTCGAGGCCGTGCGCCAGAACCTCACGCTGGTGATCCACCAGGAAGAGCAGGTCGCGCTGCTCGAGCAGTGCAAGCTTTCCGGCCCCGTCAATGTCTGGCTCAAGCTCGACACCGGCATGCATCGTCTCGGCCTCGCCCCCGAGACTGCCGTGAGCGCCTTCCGCCGCATCCGCTCCGCACGCATCACCGGCGAACTCGGCCTGCTGACCCACTTCGCCTGTGCCGACCAGCTCGAGTCGCCCATGACCGAAAAGCAGCTGGCCCGCTTCCGCGCCGTGCAGCAGGTGCTCACCAGGAACGGCGAACTCACGCTGCCGGAGAGCATGGCCAACTCCGCCGGCATCTTGGCCTGGCCGGCCACGCACGGCACCTGGGTGCGCCCCGGCATCATGCTCTACGGCAGCTCGCCCTTTCCCGACCAAACCGCCGAGAGCCTGGGCCTGCGCCCGGTCATGACCCTGACGTCCAAGCTGATCGCCGTGCGCCCGCTGAAGAAAGGCGAGCCGGTCGGTTACGGCGCGAGCTGGGTCGCCGACCGCGATACCCGCATCGGCGTGGTGGGCATCGGCTACGGCGACGGCTACCCGCGCCATGCGCCGCACGGCACGCCGGTCTTGATCGAAGGAAGGCGCGTGCCGCTGGTCGGCCGTGTCTCCATGGACATGCTCACCGTCGACCTCGGCAGCGTGCCGGCCCAGGTCGGCGACACCTGCGTGCTCTGGGGCGAGGGCCTGCCGGCCGATGAGGTCGCGACCAGGGCCGGCACCATCAGCTACGAGCTCTTCTGCAAGGTCACGGCGCGCGTCCGGCGCGAAATCTGGTAGGGCTGGTACGGCTTTGAACCGCTCGTACTAAGGCATTACCCATATACAGCCAATCCGTCTAATCCCGCACCGACCCATGGTCTAGGCTCATCAACAAGGACACGTGGAGGTGGGCCATGCGTACGCTCTACTACCTGATGGACAAGCTTGATACCGCCCGGGAAGTGGCGGCCACGCTCAGGCAGCTCAACATCGACGACGACGGTTACTACATCGTCAGCAAAGACCATGACGGCCTGCGCCGTTACAACCTGCACGACGCCTCGATCCTGGATGAGACCGATCTCATCCACTCTGGTGAGCGGGGCGCGCTGATCGGAGGACTTTGCGGCCTGCTGTTCGCGCTGTGGATCGCGCTGATGCAGCCACTCGGCCTGTCGATGAGCCTGGCGGCCTTCCTCTTCGTGTCCGTACTGGTGGGCTGCTTCGGCGCCTGGGTCGGCGGCATGGTGGGTCTCTCCCATGAGAACTACAAGCTGACGCCCTTCCACGAAGCCATCGCCCGCGGCAAATACCTGCTGGTCGTGAACGTGCGGGAAACCGCCCGGGCGCGCACGGTCAAGGAAGTCATGCACCGCCGGCATCCGGAAGCCCTCTTCGAGGCCGAGGACGCCCGGGGCATCGATGTCTTTGCCGGCAAGGCCGAGTTTCGCCCGCGCCACCTGTAGCCTGGGTGATGCAGGCGATGGAGCGGTGAAAACCGCGTAAAGTGCCCGCGAATACCCACGGGCTGACCCCGCCTTTACCGGCGGGGTTTTTAATGGGCGATCGTCCACTTCCCGCAGTTGCAAATGCACTGCCGCACCACCATAAAATGCAGCAGCGATTTCCCTGAAAATCCCCTCATCCTGTCATTGCCCGGCGGCCCCATGAGCAAAGCCAAGAGCGTCTATGCCTGTACCCAGTGCGGTGCGGAGTTTTCCAAGTGGGCAGGCCAGTGCGGCGAATGCGGCGGCTGGAACACGCTCACCGAAGTCGTGAAGGAAGCCGCGCCCAAGGGGCCGCGCGGCGGCGGCTATTCCGGCCAGGCCGGCACCGTGACGCTGCTCTCGGAGGTGCATGCCACCGCCGAGGAGCGCATTCCCAGCGGCCTCACCGAACTCGACCGCGTGCTGGGCGGCGGCCTGGTCGCGGGCTCGGTGGTGCTGATCGGCGGCGACCCCGGCATCGGCAAGTCCACCATCCTGCTGCAGACCATGACGCACCTGGCGCAATCGCTGCCGGCGCTCTACGTCACCGGCGAAGAGTCGCTGGCCCAGGTCGCGATGCGCGCACGCCGCCTCGAGCTGCCCATGGAGCAGCTCAGGCTCATGGCAGAGACCAGCGTCGAGAACATCATTGCCACGGCACGCGAGCAGAAGCCGCGCGTGCTGGTCTGCGACTCCATCCAGACGCTCTACACCGAGGCGCTGCAGTCGGCGCCGGGCGGCGTCTCGCAGATCCGCGAGTCGGCCGCGCTGCTGACGCGCTTCGCCAAGGCCACCGGCTGCGCGCTCTTCCTCGTCGGCCATGTGACGAAAGAAGGCGCGCTGGCCGGGCCGCGCGTGCTCGAGCACATGGTCGACTGCGTGCTGTATTTCGAGGGCGAGGCGGACTCGCGCTTCCGTGTCATCCGGGCG
>JAJNDL010000372.1 GCA_021156385.1 Moraxellaceae bacterium
TCCACGTCGATGAACAGGACGGCCATCGGCCGGCCTTCACGGCGCAGGCGATCCCATTCCCGCACCAGGGTCTCGTCGAAGTGGCGGCGGTTGGCGAGGCGGGTGAGGCCATCCTGCTGGGCCAGGCGCTCGAGCTCCTGGTTGAGGCGGGCACGTTCGGCCGATTCGTGTTCCAGCAGCAGGCCCTGCAGGAAGCTGATGCGCTCCTGACGCTCAATGACGGCACCCACGAAGATCATGACCAGCAGGCTGCCGAAGCAGTACCAGACCAGCATGGACCAGTCGACCGGCCTGCCGAGCGTCACGATGACACCGATGCCCAGCGCGATCCCGGTCAGCGAGGTCAGGGTCGACACGATCAGGGAAAGCCGCAGGGCCAGCACCAGGATGCTGATGATCAGCAGCGCCACATAGCTGTTGACCTGCATGAGGCGCGGGCTCTCCAGCAGGTGCGTCCCTAGCATGGCGATGGCCAAGACCAGGGAACCCGCCACGAAGATCACCTTCTGGTAATGGCGCTGGGCTGCAGGTACGTGCAACAGCAGGATCGGCAATACCAGTGCGCCCCCCATGGCCGCCAGCCAGCGCCACCAGAGAATGCCATCCACGCCCGTCAGCTCCGACGGCAGCAACACCCGGCCGCCGGCGCCGATGGCGACCCAGAGCAGGGCCAGCAAAGGCCAGCCGACATAGACGAGATGGCTGAATTCCTCCTGGCGCCGCTGTGCGAACAGCTGGTCGATCGGAGGCTTCAACCAGCACCAAAATACCCGCCCTCCGATGGCGGCTCGGATCTCGTCCGGATTGATCCCGGCAGAGGCAGGGGAGGGGGCGGAGGGCATCTAATTGTTCTTTTGTTAACCCGATCACATCTCTTTACTACATAGATACAACCTCAGGCAGCGGTCCCCGACGAACGCTACCCTCTGCGGGACACGGGGCCTGAGCTACAATGCGCGCCCCTTTCGAGGTACGCCATGTCCGCCACCGCCCGGCCACTGCCCGCCGCACCAGCCCTCTTCAGCCATGAGAAGTTCTGGGCCGAATGCCTGGGGCCCGCCCCCTTCCTGCCGATGTCCCGGGAGGAGATGGATGCGCTCGGCTGGGACGTCTGCGACGTCATCATCGTCACTGGCGATGCCTATGTGGACCATCCCAGCTTCGGCATGGCCATCATCGGCCGCTTGCTGGAGGCCCAGGGGTTCCGGGTCGGCATCATCGCCCAGCCCGACTGGCAGTCGGCCGATCCCTTCAGGGCGCTGGGCAAGCCGCGCCTTTTCTGGGGCATCACTGCCGGCAACATGGATTCCATGATCAACCGCTACACCGCGGACCGGAAAATCCGTTCGGACGACGCCTATTCGCCCAACGACGAAGGCGGCCGCCGTCCCGACCGCGCCTGCATCGTCTATGCCCAGCGCGCCCGGGAGGCTTATCCTGACGTGCCCCTGGTGATCGGCGGCATCGAGGCCTCACTGCGCCGTATCGCGCACTACGACTACTGGCAGGACAAGGTGCGCCGCTCCGTCCTGCTCGACGCCAAGGCCGACCTCCTGCTCTACGGCAATGCCGAGCGCGCCATCGTCGATCTCGCGCACCGCCTCAACCGCGGCGAGAAAATCCATGAGATCACCGACCTGCGCGGCACCGCCTTCGTGCGCCGCGACACGCCGGCAGGTGTCTTCGAGATCGATTCCACGCAGGTGGATGCGCCGGGCCGCATCGACCAGCACATCAATCCCTATATCAACACGGCCGATCCCGCCGCCTGCGAGGTCGAGAAACAGAAAGCGGAAGAGGCGGTACCGGAAGGTGATGCGCAGGTGGTGAGCCTGCGGCTCTCGCAGGCCATGAAGAACCGTCTGCCACCGCGCGAAAAATCCGTCATTCGCCTCCCGTCCTTCGAGCGCGTGAAGGAGGACCCGGTACGCTATGCCCACGCCAATCGCGTGCTGCATCTCGAGACCAATCCCGGCAATGCGCGTGCGCTGGTGCAGCGCCATGGCGACCGCGATGTGTGGCTGAACCCGCCGCCGATTCCGCTCAGCACCGAAGAAATGGATTTCGTCTTCGACCTGCCCTATGCCCGCACGCCGCATCCTGCCTACAAGGGCGCGCGCATTCCGGCCTACGAGATGATCCGCTTCTCGGTGAACATCATGCGCGGCTGCTTCGGCGGCTGCACCTTCTGCTCGATCACCGAGCACGAAGGCCGCATCATCCAGAACCGCTCGCACGACTCCATCCTGCGCGAAATCGAAACCATGCGGGACGTGCCGGGGTTCACTGGCGTCGTTTCCGACCTCGGCGGCCCCACCGCCAACATGTACCGCATCGCCTGCAAGTCGCCCGAGATCGAGGCCGCCTGCCGCAAACCGTCCTGCGTGTATCCGGGCATCTGCGACAACCTGAACACCGACCACTCCTCGCTCATCGAGCTCTACCGCAAGGCGCGCAAGTTGCCCGGCGTGAAGAAAATCCTGATCGGCTCCGGCCTGCGCTACGACCTTGCCGTGCGCTCGCCGGAATACGTGAAGGAACTCGTCACGCATCATGTCGGCGGCTACCTCAAGATAGCGCCCGAGCATACCGAGAACGGGCCGCTCTCCAAGATGATGAAGCCCGGCATCGGCTCCTACGACACCTTCAAGGAGATGTTCGAGCGCTTCTCGAAGGAAGCCGGCAAGGAGCAGTACCTGATCCCGTATTTCATCGCGGCGCATCCCGGCACCACCGACGAGGACATGATGAACCTCGCACTGTGGCTGAAGCGCAACGGCTT
>JAJNDL010000373.1 GCA_021156385.1 Moraxellaceae bacterium
GCGGGACACCGCCCGGCACAACGTGGCGCCGCCGCAGCAGGATGAACGCGATGACCAGCGCGCAGGCCAGGGCCACGGCCACCGGGAACAGCCAGGTCGCGAGCACGTAGCGCTCCAGCGCCACGACCACCAGCACATTGCGCAGCAGGAACAGGGCGAAGAACTGCGGCGATTCCGCGTGCGGTTGCTGCCAAGCCTTGCGCAGCGTGGGCCCGAAGCCGAGCAGGTCCACCGCCGTGAGCAACGCCACGGCCCCGAGCGGATCGGCCGTGAAATACCAGAGTGGCAGTGAAAGCAGCGCGCAGGCGAAGAACAGCCAGTCGAGCCGGGTGATGGAGATGTCGGCGCGCTTCGCGAAAGCCAGCCCGGCGATGACGGTGGTGATGGCGGCGGACACGCCGATGGCCCAGGCTCCGGCCCCGCCTTGTTCCTGTAGCTGCGCGCAGAACACCACGCCGGTGGTGAGCGCCCATATCACCCAGGAGAAGACATGCGGGCGCACGCTGCCGCGCAGGATGTCGCGGATGTACGGGTAGAACGCCGCCAGCGTGAGGGCGATGGCGGCGGCGCTGAAAAATTCCTTCGGCGGCATCGGTCCGCGCGGCTCAGCGCACGCTCATGCGCTGCAGGCGAGTGCCGAGGTCGCGGGCGAGTTCGTCCAGGCCACGGGCCTTGGCGTTGGCGACGACATGACCCTCCTCGAGGAAGTACGGCGGCGCGACCTTCCGCGCCTGGCCTTCGGCCTCGATGGAAAGGTAGAGGTACTGGTTGCGCACGTCCCACATCGAGGCATTGGCCAGGAACAGCCCGTCCATCACCGTTCCCGGCACGAAGAGCGGCGTCACGAGTGCGATATAGGTCATGCCGAGCGGATTGTTGTAGCGGTCGATGCTGGCCACGCCGTCCACGACCAGCACGGCATCGGCGCCGGCACGCGCGGCCGCGAGGCGCACCGCCTTGATGTCGGCGCTGCTGGCGAACGTGTCGTTGACCAGCACGACGTCGGCGACGCCACTGATCCCGCTCGCCGCCTGCACGATCTTTTCCTTGTCTTCGCGGGTCCAGGCGAAGGGCGCGCGCCAGTAGCTCTTCGCGGGCATGAAGTAGACGGCCAGGCGGTACGGCTGGGGCAGCTGCGGCTTGAGGCTCAGCGTCCTCTGGATGTCTTCCTCGGTCACCGCCTTCTGCTCGACCATTTTCGAGCGCAGCGCGCCGCGGTCGAACCCCTTGCTGCTGGCGCAGGCCGCCAGCGCCAGCGCCATGAACAGAACCGCCAACAATCGCATTGCCTCTCTCCCTGTGGATGTCCGGATGTGGCCGGCGCACGGCCGCCGCCGCAGAAGTTACCACAGGCCGCGGCGCCCGCAGGCCGTTTGTCCCGGTGCTGGAACAGTGCTTTGCCGCGGCAGCGGTTTTTCCGCGCCGGCAGTTGCGCCAGACTTGCCCCATCGACAAGGAGGACACCATGAACAGCCTCGAACGCAACCCCGCCACCGCCGGCAGCCGGCACCTGACCCGCGTCGTGCGCGGCACGCCGGCCAGCGACGGTGCCGGCGTCAAGCTGAACCGCGTCATCGGCACGCAGCTGGTGCCGGACATCGATCCCTTCCTGATGCTGGACGAGTTCCGCTCCGACGCGCCCGGCGACTATCTCGCCGGCTTCCCGGACCACCCGCACCGCGGCTTCGAAACGGTGACCTACATGCTCGCCGGGCGCATGCGCCATGCCGACAACCACGGCCACAGCGGCCTCATGGAGGCCGGCTCGGTGCAGTGGATGACGGCGGGCCGCGGCATCGTGCATTCGGAAATGCCGGAGCAGGAGGACGGCCTCATGGCCGGCTTCCAGCTCTGGATCAACCTGCCCGCGCGCCTGAAGATGAGCCCGCCGCGCTACCAGGAATTCCCGGCCGCGGAAATTCCGGTGGTGCAGCCGCAGAACGGCGTGACGGTGAAGCTGATCGCGGGCGAGCTCGGCGGGCAAGCCGGGCCCGTCAGCGGCGTCGCGACGCAGCCGCTCTACCAGGACATCGGCCTCGACGCGCACGTCGCGTATGCGGCGGCGGTGCCGGTGACGCACCAGGCCTTCATCTACGTCTTCGAGGGCGAGGTGCAGGCCGGGCCGGCGGAGTCGCGGCACGTGGTGCAGCGCGGCCAGATGGCCGTGCTCGGCCAGGGCGATCACCTGGAGCTGCTCGCCGGCAGTGAAGGCGCGCGCCTCCTGCTGATCGCCGGCCTGCCGCTCAAGGAGCCGGTGGCGCGCTACGGCCCCTTCGTGATGAACACGCCGCAGGAAATCCAGCAGGCCTTCACCGACTACCAGAACGGGCGTTTCTGAACGGCACCGCGCTCAAACGGAAAGCCCCGCATTTGCGGGGCTTTCCGTTTCAGGCTAATCGCATCGGATGCGGACATGGCCGGCGACGCCGGCTCACGTCATCGGCAGCCCGGCCAGGTTGACGACGCTCCCCGGCGCGCCCGCCAGCAGCTTCTCCCGCACTGCCGCCGGCACCGGCGTCTTCTCGTGGCGCGCGGCGCTCACCATCACATAGGTGATGGCGGTGTCGGCGACATGGCGGCCGGAGAAGAACTCGCTGAAACGCACGTGGATGACATAGGAGGTGGTGCCGATGCGCTGCGTCGATACCTCCAGCGCCAGCACCTCGTCGAAGCGTGCCGGCGATTTCCAGTCCGTCTCCATGCGCACCACCTGCGCATCCAGCCCCTGCTCCAGCAGTGCCTGGTAGCTCCCGAACAGCACGCGGAAATATTCG
>JAJNDL010000374.1 GCA_021156385.1 Moraxellaceae bacterium
CACCTCGCCGTGGACTTCGACGGCGACGGCCGGCGCGACCTCATCAACAATCCGGTCGACGCCATCGGCTCCATCGGCAACTACTTCAAGGCCAACGGCTGGAAGACCGGTGCGCCGGTGGTGGCTCGCGCCCGCATCATCAGCCAGGACTACGACAGCATCATCCACAAGGAGCTGGGCACTACCAGCACGCTGGAGGCCATCGCGAAGAAGGGCCTGATCCCGCGCGAAGCCGGCACCTACCTGGCGAGCGCCCCCGCCTCGGCCATCCGCCTGCAGGGGGATAACGGCGGGGAATTCTGGCTCGCCTTTACAAACTTCTATGTGATTACTAAATACAACCGTAGCGTGCTTTACGCGATGGCGGCCTACCAGCTCAGCCAACAGATCAAGGCGGCCTACGACGCATCGCTGCAATTGCCGCCGGTGACGACGCCGGAGGTCCCGGCAGCGCCGGGCAGCGCGGCGCCTTCTGCGACGCCGTCCACAGTGCCGCCGCCGGCCGCGTGATAGACGTTATCCATTACTACTAGAAACTGAATGAGGTGGCGCATGTTGCGGATGCCCGCATGGCCCCTGGCCGCCCTGCTAGTGCTTGCCCTCGCCGCCTGCAGCTCGGCTCCGTCGCAGCGCAAGCCGGTGAACCCCATCACGCGGCTGCCGCCGCAGACGAAGCCCGTGCCCCCGCCAGACAAGATGCCGGCCTTCGGCTCGGACGAGTTCAACCGCATCAAGGATGCCTACCCCGACAATCCGCCCGATGTGAGCCAGGTGCCGGAACCCGAGCCGATCGACGAACCGCGCTCCAGGTACGGCAACAAGAGTCCGTACACCGTGCTTGGCGAGACCTATCGCGTGCTGCCCACGGCCAAGGGCTACACGGCCACCGGCAAGGCATCGTGGTATGGCAAGAAATTCCACGGCCTGCGCACGTCCAGCGGCGAGAAATACGACATGTACAAGATGACGGCCGCGCACCGCTCGTTGCCGCTGCCGAGCTACGTACGCGTCACCAACCTTGCCAACGGCAAGAGCGTGGTGGTGAAGGTGAACGATCGCGGCCCTTTCCACTCCGAGCGCATCATGGACCTTTCCTATGCGGCGGCGGCGCGGCTCGACATCCTGAAGAGCGGCACGGGGAAAGTGCGCATCGAAGCCATCGACCCGGCCGAACGGCGCGCGGCGCAGCAGCAGGAATCCGGCACACGCACGGCCGCCACTCCGGCTCCGGCACCCGCGGCGCCTCCTGCGGTAGCGGTAAAATCCTTCTCGAGTGACGCGGCCGCGGCGGCAGCGCGCTTCTTCGTGCAGGTCGGCGCCTTCAGCGAGCCGGCCAATGCGGCCGGGCTGCAGTCGAAGGTCGTCGAACTGGTCTACGCGCCGGTGACCATTGCCAGCGAAGGCGACGCCACACCGATCAACCGCGTACAGATCGGCCCCTTCCCCACCCGCGAGGATGCCGACAAGGTGTCGCAGATCATCCGCGACAACAACCTCGGCACCCCCATCGTGGTGACCCGCTGAACATTTGCCTCAGTGGAAATAAAAAAGGCCGCGCAAGCGCGGCCATAACACGCACAAAACCCTGTCAGACCAGCACGCTGACGCGATCTCCTTCCACCTGCACCTTGTAGACGGGCAGGCTGACCGAGGCATCCTCGAGGCATTCGCCGGTGGCGAGGTCGAAGTGCTGCTTGTAGATCGGCGAAGCCACGACCTTGCGCCCCTTGAGGTCGCCGGTGAGCCCGCGCGAGATCACGTTGGCCTCCGAAAACGGATCGTAGTTGCCGACCGCGAAGATGTCGCCGCTGCGCAGCCTGAATATCGCCACCTGCTGGCCGTTCACCAGCGCGCAGACGCCGATGCCGGGCACCAGGTCGTCGACGCGGCAGACCTCCACCGGAGCCAGGGTTTCTGCCAGATTGCTGCGTGCATTCATTTCAAACTCTCCTTTCTGCATTCTTTTCGCTCCGCGTTGCCGGGAGTCCCGTGATTTCCGGGATCAGACTTCGACCGTTTCGATGCGGCCGTGCTTCTCGGCGCTGGTAGCCGGACGGATCTGGCCACGCTCTTCCACGAACACCACGTTGCTGTCGCTTTCGTTGCTGTTGACGAAGTGGCGGAAGCGCTTGAGCTTTTCCGGATTTTCGATGGTGGTCTTCCATTCGCACTGGTAGGTGTCGACGACGTGCACCATGTCGGCCTCGAGTTCCGCGGCCAGCCCCAGCGAGTCGTTGATGATGACGTCTTTCAGGTAGTCGAGGCCGCCCTCCATGTTGTCGCGCCAGACGCTGGTGCGCTGCAGGCGGTCGGCCGTGCGCACGTAGAACATCAGGAAGCGGTCGACGTACTTGATGAGCGTCTCGGTATCGAGGTCGCCGGCCAGCAGCTCGGCGTGGCGGGGCTTCATGCCGCCGTTGCCGCACACATAGAGGTTCCAGCCCTTCTCGGTGGCGATGACGCCGACGTCCTTGCCCTGCGCTTCCGCACATTCGCGCGTGCAGCCACTGACGGCGAACTTGATCTTGTGCGGTGCGCGCAGGCCCTTGTAGCGGTTCTCGAGGTCGATCGCGAGGCCGACGGAGTCCTGCACGCCATAACGGCACCAGGTGGAGCCCACGCAGGATTTCACGGTGCGCAGCGACTTGCCGTAGGCGTGGCCGGTTTCGAAGCCGGCATCGATGAGCTCCTTCCAGATCAGGGGCAGCTGCTCGAGGCGTGCACCGAAGAGGTCGACGCGCTGGCCGCCGGTGATCTTGGTGTAGAGGGGCAGCTGCTCGAGGCGTGCACCGAAGAGGTCGACGCGCTGGCCGCCGGTGATCTTGGTGTAGAGACCATATTTCTTCGCGACCTGGCCGACGGCGATGAGGCCGTCCGGCGTCACTTCACCGCCGGCCATGCGCGGCACCACGGAGTAGGTGCCGTCCTTCTGCATGTTCGCCATGAAGTAGTCGTTGGTGTCCTGCAGCGCGGCGTTGTCGCCGAGGATGTAGTCGTTCCAGGTGGAGGCGAGAATGGAGGCGGTCACCGGCTTGCAGATGTCGCAGCCGTCGCCCTTGCCGTGCTTCGTGATCATTTCCTCGAAGGAGCGGATCTTGCCGACCTTGATGAGGTGGAACATTTCCTGACGCGAATACGGAAAGTGCTCGCAGAGGTCCTTCTTCACTTCGACGCCGCGCTTGGCGAGTTCGCAGTTGAGGACCTGGCCGAGCAGTGCCGCACAGCCGCCGCAGCTGGTGGCGGCCTTGGTGCAGGACTTGAGTTCGCCCAGTTCGACCACGCCGCCGTCGATGGCCGCGCAGATGTCGGCCTTGGTGACGTTGTTGCAGGAGCAGATC
>JAJNDL010000375.1 GCA_021156385.1 Moraxellaceae bacterium
GTCATCGCCGCGGCGTTGCTGGCGCCGTTGCTCAGTGACATGCGCCGGCAGTACCCCTCGGTGCGCGTGCGCGCGGTGGTGCAGCATCCCACCGTGCTGATGGACCTGCTGCGGCGGCAGGAACTGGAGTTCATCGTCAGCGACCGGCGCTTCCTGCCGACCGGGCTGGACACGCAACCGATGGCGAGCCTGCCCGCATCCTTCTTCGTCCGGGACGGACACCCGCTGCTGGAGCAGCCATCGGTGACCATGCACGACCTGGCCCGTTACGGGCTGGCCACGGGCCGCTTGCCGCGGTCGCTGGAAGAGGCCCTGCTGCGGGCGATGGGCCTCGGCGACGGCGACGCGCTGCCGCTGGCGGTGCAATGCGACGACTTGTCGGCCCTCAAGTCCGTTGCGGCGGCGACCGACGCGGTGCTGCCCGCCACCCGCGACATGCTGCTGCACGAGCTGGCGACCGGCGCCTTGCGCGAGCTCGCCGTGCAAGGCGTGCCGCCGGGCCTGGAATCGCAGCCCGCCATCGTGCTGGAGGCGGGCCGCTCCTTCACGCCGGCCGGCGCGCACGCGGCGGAGTTCCTGCGCGGCTTCGCCCGGGCCGCCAGCGCGCGCGCCGCCTGAGCGCCTGCCGCGAAGGAGCCGGTGCGCGCCTACAAGCGCGGCGCGCGGGCGGCCCTATCGTCCGGCTTCATGAAAGACCGCGATCCGCAGGCCTACCTGCAGCACCTCCTGGAGCGCTTCAAGCGCGAGCGCGGGGGCAACCCTGCGACGACGCCGGAAACCCCGGGCAACCCCAGGAACGCTTTCGCCATCGCGATCGCCACCGTGGAGGGTGAGGTGTTCGCCGCGGGGCACGCGGACCACCCGTTCACGCTGCAGTCGATGTCCAAGCCGTTCATCTACGGCCTCGCGCTCGACCGGTTCGGCCGCGAGGCGGTGCACGAACGGGTGAACGTGGAGCCCACCGGCGAGGCATTCAACTCGATCACCGAGCTGGAAGAGGACCACTTGCCGTACAACCCGATGATCAATTCCGGCGCCATCACGATGTCCGCGATGCTGCACCACGACGGCCCGGACCGCGCCTGCGGCGAGATGATGGAGGGGCTGGGGCGCTACCTCGGGCGCAGGATGCAACTGCATCCCGAGGTGGACCTGTCCGCCCGGCCGCATCGCAACCTTGCGATCGCCCACCTGCTGCGGCACTTCGAGGTGATCGGCGACGACATCGAAGGCGCGCTCGCGCTGTACGGAACGCAATGCGGCCTCGCCTTGTCCACCCGGGAGCTGGCGGTGATGGCGGCCACCCTCGCCAATGCTGGCGTGAATCCGCGCACCCGCGTGAGGGCGCTGGAGCGCAAGCACGTGCGCGACGTGCTCACGCTGATGTTCACCTGCGGCATGTACGACGCCTCCGGCCACTGGGCCTATACGGTGGGGCTGCCCGCGAAGAGCGGCATCAGCGGCGGCATCTTCGCCGTCGTTCCGGGCCGCATGGGCATCGCCGTCTACTCCCCGATGCTGGACAAGCACGGCAACAGCGTGCGCGGCGTGGAGGTGTTCAAGGCCATGTCGGCCGACGGCAACCTGAGCATGTTCGCGGTGCCGGGCGAGAAAGGCGGCCCGCCGTCGCCGGAAGCGGCGCAAGAGGCTGCGTAGGCCGGAAGTGAGGGCCAGGCCGAACTCCGGCGACACGCGCCACCCTACCACCTGCAGCCGAACACCCTCTCCAGTTCTTCCAGCGCACGGACATCCAGCGGCTTCGGCCTGGGTTGCGCCAGCAGCCACAGCCTGGCCGTCTCTTCCAGCTCCTCGAGCACCGCCATCGCCTGCGCGGGCGAGTCGTGCCAGACGTTCGGCCCCAGGCGCGTGAGCATCACGGCGCGCAGCGGCGTGCCCTGCGCCGCATGGCGCGCGATGCATGCGGCCACCGCGTCCCCGGCTTCGGGCGCGCCGGGGCGATGGTAGGGCACCACCGGCACGTGCCCCACCTTCATCACGAAGTAGGGCGTGATCGGGGGGAGCAGCTCCCCCTGCGGATCCTGCAAGGTCAGCGCGACGCAATGCGTGCTGTGGGTGTGGATCACGCAGCGCGGCGCGTTCGCCGGCGCGGCGTGCGCCTCGTAGATGCGCCGGTGCAGCACCAGCGTCTTGCTGGCCGCCGCGCCGGACAGCTGCTGCCCCTTCAGGTCGACCTTCGCAAGTTGTGCGGGTTCGAGGAAGCCCAGGCACGCGTCGGTCGGCGTGATCAGGAAGCCATCGTCGAGGCGGACGCTGATGTTGCCGGCCGTGGCGTGCACGTAGCCGCGATCGAACAGGCTCTGGCCGATGCGGCAGATCTCGTCGCGGGCTTGCGTCTCGGTCATGCGAGCCGCGCGAAGGACTTGCGGAAGAAATCCGGCGTGCCGAAGTTGCCCGACTTCAGCGCCAGGTGCACGTCCGCGCCGCAGGCCGTGGCCGTCGCGTAGCACCAGGGCACGCCGGGATCGATCTGCGGCCCGATGCGCATCTGCTCGACGCCGAGCGCCTGCACCACGGCGCCCGAGGTTTCGCCGCCGGCCACCACCAGCTGCCGCACGCCCCGCTGCACCAGGCCCTTGCCGACGGCGGCCAGCGCCTGTTCGACCAGCGCGCCCGCGTCGTGCACGCCCATGCGCCGTTGCACTTCGCGCACGGCTTCGGGCGTCGCCGTGGAATACACCAGCACCGGCCCCTGCGCCAGCCGGGACTCGGACCAGGCGAGCGCGGAGCTCACCACGCCGGCGC
>JAJNDL010000376.1 GCA_021156385.1 Moraxellaceae bacterium
GGTCCTCTGCTAGGATGATGGAGACATCGAGACGCCAGGCCGAAGAAGAAACCATGGAACTGCCCCGCCGCCACAACCTCATCCGTGAACTGCGCCAGACCAATTGCTCCGATTGCGCCCTGAATCCGGTCTGCCTGCCACCTGCCATCGAGGACGGCGAGATCCAGCAGCTCGACGACATCATCAACCGCAACCGCCCCATCGCGCGCGGTGGCGTGCTCTTCCATGAGGGCATGCCCTTCGAGGCCGTGTTCGCGGTGCGCTCCGGTGCCATCAAGACCTGCAACGCCACGCCCACCGGTGAGGAGCAGGTCACCGGCTTCTACCTGCCGGGCGAGATCGTCGGCCTGGACTCCATCGGCAATCCCAGCGGCAACTACGGCAGCACCGCCATCGCGCTGGAGACCACGGCCGTGTGCGCCCTGCCCTTCGACGCGCTCGAGGACCTCGCCGGCAAGCTGCCCAGCCTGCAGCACCACCTGTTCCGCCTGATGAGCTCCGAGATCCGCGCCGACCAGCAGATCATGCAGCTCGTCGGCCGCCGCACCGCGGACGAGCGCATCGCCACCTTCCTGCTGACGCTGGCCGCGCGCTACAAGCGCCGCAACCTCTCCGAGAACCACCTGCACCTGCCGATGTCGCGCTCCGACATCGCCAACCACCTCGGCCTCGCGCTGGAGACGGTGAGCCGCATCTTCACGCGCTTCCAGACCCAGGGCGTGCTCAAGGTCAACGGCCGCGAGGTCGAGATCGCCGACCGCGCGCGCCTGCGCGAACTCGCCAACGGCGAGACCGAGCCGGTCGCCAACTGCAATTCCTGACGTCTTTCCGCTGTACTAGGAACGGGCTGTGCCGCGCGGCACAGCCCGTTTGTTTTTGAGCGCTCAGCGTGGCAGCGCGAAGGCGGCCGCGACGGGTGCCGGCATTTCCGCCAGGGCGGCATCAAGGCCGGCACGCAGGAAATCCTGGCACTGCCGGCTCATTTCGGTCTCCTCGTCGCAGGGCAGCACCAGTACGCGCACCGCCGAGGACGATACGTCAATGCTGCCGCTGCCGGCACGATTGGCTTCAGCATCCACCTCCACGCCGAGCCAGCCGAGGCGGCGACAGATCTGCTCGCGCACTGCCGCGGCCTGCTCGCCGACGCCTCCGGTGAACACCAGCGCATCCACACCCTCCATCGCACAGGCCAGCGAGGCGGCAGCACGCGCGGCGCGGTAGCAGAAATACTGCACGGCGAACTGCGCGGCCTCGTCTTCGTGCGCGAGCAGTTCGCGCAGGTCGCCGGCGATGCCGGAAAGGCCGAGCAAGCCGGACTGGTGGTAGAGCAGGTCGGTGAGGCGCGACTTGCTCCAGCCGAGATCGAGCAGGTAGAGCAGCACGCCGGGATCGATCTGGCCGCAGCGGCTGCCCATGGGCAGGCCGTCGAGCGGACTGAAGCCCATGCTGCTGGCCACGCTCCTGCCGCCCTGCACCGCGGTGAGGCTGGCGGTGTTGCCGAGATGGGCGACGAGCACGCGTCCCGCGGCCATCTCCGGATGCACGCGCGCCAGCGTGCGCAGCACGTGCTGGCAGGAGATGCCGTGGAAGCCGTAGGCGGCGATGCCCTGCCGGCGTAGCGCCGCGGGCAGCGCGTAGGTCGTGGCCAGCGCCGGCTGGCTGCGGTGGAAGGCGGTGTCGAAGACGGCGTACTGCGGCAGCTCCGGCCACAGCTCGCGCAGATGGAAGATGGCCTCCAGCGCGGGCGGCTGGCAGAGCGGGCACAGCGCCTCGAGATCCTGCAGCTCGGCGAGCAGGTCGTCGTCGATGCGGCACGGCTCCTGCCGGTCGCCGCCGTGCACCACGCGGTGCGCGACGGCCGCGATGCGCTGTCCCGGCCCCGCGGCCTGTCCGGCCACGAGCGCCGCCAGCTCGGCGGGGTCCGTGTTCGGCTCGAAGCCGGCGAGTTCCGCAGGCACTGCGCCTTCGCCCTCTACCTCGCCCGTGGCGAGCGTGACCCGCAGCCGGTACAGCGGCGTGTCCGGGGCATCGGCGGCAAAGACCGCCACGCGCAGGCTCGAGGAGCCCATGTTGAATGTGAGAAGGATGTCGTCCATCAGCGCCTGCCTGGAAACCGCGTCCCGTCGCGCGGCACAGGGGGCCGGCGCGGGACTTTGCATGGCGCCTATACTGACGCGGCGGTGCCGGGGCACGTTGATCTGCATCAGATGCCCGGCGGATCGCGGCACGGCGCTGCCGCTTGACCTGCCTCAAGCCGGCCGGGCGCGCCTGTGGAACCATGGACGCCGCGGAAACGATTTCCGCCCTTTCAGGAAACTTCGCCGGAGCCCGCCATGTACCAGCACATCCTCGTTGCCGTCGACGGCAGCCCCACCTCCAACCTCGCCCTCCTCGAGGCCGCCCGCCTGGCGCCGGCCGGCGCCCAGGTCCGCGTGCTGCACGTGGTGGAGAGCCCGGCCTGGACCATGCCCATGGAATACGGCGTGGTGGTCGACACCGAACTCCTGCACGCCTCGCTGATCAAGGCCGGCAAGGACATCCTCGAGCGCGCCCGCACGCTGCTCAAGCACGACGGCATCGATGCGCGCACCCATCTCGTCGATCTGGCCGAGTCCGGCATCCGCGGCATTCCGCGCGCCATCCTGCAGGAGGCCGAGGCCTGGCCGGCCGACGTCATCGTGGTCGGCACGCACGGCCGCCGCGGCTTCAACCGCCTGCTCATGGGCAGCGTCGCCGAAACGCTGCTGCGGGCATCGAC
>JAJNDL010000377.1 GCA_021156385.1 Moraxellaceae bacterium
ATATGGGTATCCAAGACCGGGATGGGTGTCGGCTTCGGCATGAATCCGGACCAGGCGGGAGGGCTGGGCTGGATTGACCAGGCCCTCGGCCGTCTCGGCAAGAAGCGCAAGATCGCCATTTTCACCCGCCATTACCAGATGCCGGCCCTGCTGGCGGAAAATGCCGACCTGATCGCCACCCTGCCGACCCGGGTTGCCAAGCTGCAGTTGGGCAACCCCAAGCTGGTCCTCAGGGAGCCACCTTTCCATATCCCCGACTTCGAGCTGAAGATGGCCTGGAGTCCGCTGCTGCATCACAACGCGGCGCACCGCTGGTTGCGCCAGCTCATCCTGTTCACGGCGCGTCAGATCATCGAAAAGGAGGAAGAGGAGGCCAAGGCTGAGCCCCAGCGTCCGGTCACTCCGGCGCTGCCTCCACTGGATAGAGATTGATTGCGGACGGTGGTGGGGCGCCCTGAGGTCTTGGAATTTCCCGTGCCCTAAACGGCCTGCGCCGGCAGGAATAATCCGCTAGAATGCCGCCCTTTCTTGCGGGCGGCTCCGCCCGGCAAGGTGCTCGCAATATCTCCGAGAGGCAGACAACATGACCGAACGCATCAAGCACGGCGACCTCGACATCGCCAAGGAACTCTACGATCTGGTGGCCAAGGAAATTGCCCCGGGCACCGGCGTCGAGCCCGACGCGTTCTGGTCTTCCTTCGAAAAGGTCCTCGCCGAATTCACGCCGCGCAATCGCGCGCTGCTTGCCCGTCGTGACGAACTCCAGGCCAGGATCGATGACTGGCACCGCGCCAATCCCAAATTCGACCTGTCCGCCTACAAGGCCTTCCTCAAGGACATAGGCTACCTGGTGGAAGAGGGGCCCGATTTCTCCATTTCCACCGAAAGTGTGGATGAAGAGATCGCCACCCTGGCCGGTCCGCAGCTTGTGGTGCCGGTGCGCAATGCGCGCTATGCCCTGAATGCCGCTAATGCCCGCTGGGGCTCGCTGTACGATGCGCTGTACGGCACCGATGTCATTTCCGAAGAAGGCGGCGCCGAGAAGGGCAAGGGCTACAATCCGGTGCGCGGCGACAAGGTGATCGCCTTCGCCCGTCAGTTCCTTGACGATACTTTCCCGCTCGCCACTGGCAGCCACAAGGATGCCACGAAATATGCCGTTGCCAATGGCCAGCTCGTGGTGACGCTGAAGGGCGGCGAAACGACCGGACTCAAGGATGCGGCCAAGTTTGTCGGTTATGCCGGTGAGGCCGCTGCGCCGAGCGGCGTGCTGCTGAAGAACAATGGCCTCCATGTCGAGATCCAGATCGATGCCGGCCATCCGATCGGCAAGACCGACGCGGCCAATGTGAAGGACCTCAATATCGAAGCCGCCATCACCACCATCCAGGATTGCGAAGACTCCGTCGCTGCCGTGGACGCCGAGGAAAAGGTCGAGGTCTACCGCAACTGGCTCGGCCTCATGCTCGGCACGCTGGAAGAAAGTTTCGAGAAGGGCGGCAAGACCGTGACCCGCCGCATGAATCCGGATCGTGTCTTCAGGAATGCACAGGGCCAGGAGTTCGCCCTGCACGGCCGCTCCATGATGCTGCTGCGCAATGTCGGCCATCTCATGACCAACCCGGCCATCCTTTACAGGGGCCAGGAAGTCTTCGAAGGCATCATGGATGCCATGGTGACCGCACTCATCACCAAGCACGACATGCTGGGCCGCGGCAAAGTGCGCAACTCGCGCTCCGGTTCCATGTACATCGTGAAGCCCAAGATGCATGGCCCGGATGAAGTCGCCTTCACGGTCGATCTCTTCGGGCGCGTCGAGGAAGCCCTCGGCCTCAAGAAGAACTCGCTCAAGGTCGGCATCATGGACGAAGAGCGCCGCACCACGGTGAACCTGAAGGAGTGCATTCGTCAGGCGAAAGAGCGCACCATCTTCATCAACACCGGCTTCATGGATCGCACCGGCGACGAGCTCCACACCTCGATGGAAGCCGGCCCCATGGTGCGCAAGGAAGCCATGAAGAAGGAAAAATGGCTGGTGGCCTACGAGAACTGGAACGTCGATGTCGGCCTTGCCTGCGGCCTGCAGGGCCGGGCGCAGATCGGCAAGGGCATGTGGCCCAAGCCCGACTCCATGAAGGACATGCTGGACACCAAGCTCGGCCATCCCAACGCCGGTGCCAGCTGTGCCTGGGTGCCGAGCCCGACCGGCGCCACGCTGCACGCACTGCATTACCACAAGGTCAACGTCAAGGCGCGCCAGGACGAGCTGAAGAGCCGCCCGCGCACCAGCCTCGACGACATCCTGACGATTCCGCTGGCGCAGAACACGAACTGGAGCGCCGAGGAAGTCCAGAACGAGATCGATAACAACTGCCAGGGCATCCTGGGCTACGTGGTGCGCTGGGTCGACCTCGGCGTGGGCTGCTCCAAGGTGCCCGACATCAACAACGTCGGCCTCATGGAAGACCGCGCCACGCTGCGCATCTCCAGCCAGCACATAGCGAACTGGCTGCGCCATGGCATCGTGACGCGCGAGCAGGTGCTGGAAACGCTGAAGCGCATGGCCGTGATCGTCGACAGGCAGAACGCCAACGATCCGTTCTATACGCCGATGGCACCCAGCTTCGATGGCGTCGCCTTCAAGGCTGCCTGCGAACTCGTGTTCGAAGGCACGAAGCAGCCGTCCGGCTACACCGAGCCCATCCTGCACCGCAGCCGTCTCGAGCTGAAGGCGAAGCTGGGACGCTGAGTCCGG
>JAJNDL010000378.1 GCA_021156385.1 Moraxellaceae bacterium
CAGCTCCGCCGATGCGGCGGCCGCCGCGAACATGGACTTCATGCCAGGCAGGCGGTTGCCCGGGAAGGCCGGGTAATAGTCATAGATGTCGAATGCGAAGCGGGCCTTCAGGATCCGGGCGCCGAGGAGGCCCAGATAGCCGATATGGCTGTCGCCGCTGGCGACCACGACGTCACATGGCGCCCTGCGCAGCCTTGCCAGCAGCCGCAGCGGGAGCAGCGGCAACACCAGGGGCGCTGCCGGCAGTGCGGTGAAATCCACGCCTTCAAGGCGGCGCGTTTCACCGCGGACGTGGCGGTAATCCAGCGCCAGCACCTCCACGGCATGGCCGCGTCGGGCGAGCTCGACCGGCAGGTGGTAGAGCCGGCCAAACCTGTCGTCGAGCAGATCCTTGTTGGTGTAGTAGCGCTTGCAAAGAAAGATAAACCGCATGCTCGCCCCTGGCGGCCGCGCCATGCGCGCAGTCCGGAACCGGAAATGGCGGCAGCATACAATGCTGCCGGGCTCACCGGGATAGGGTGGGGCGCAAGGCCTGGATTGTTGCCGCGTCGGCTGCGGGGTCGCGTGCAGCAGGGGCTGAATGGGGATGGTGCCGCAAAGAGGAGTCGAACCTCCGACCTACTGATTACGAATCAGCTGGGTTTTGCTTGCACGACCTGCGGCGGGCGGCATTGTAGCGGCAGGGGATGGGAGGAACAAGGCGCTCGCCACCACAGACCACTCCCATCAGAAACTGACAAATTTTGTCATCACCTCCCGCGAATCAGTGTAGTAACCGCAGCCCGCTTTCGACCGCCATCCCAGCCGAATCAAGGGTTCGCGCAATTTTCAGCAGCCACGCGTTGTGTTGGCATCGATCATGCATTAGCTTGAGCAGCGCTTTGCCAAACGCAAAAGCACGATCGAGCGTTATAACAACAGTCCCGTTGAGGAGAGACACATGAACGCAATGCAAAAGGGCTTCACCCTTATCGAACTGATGATCGTGGTTGCGATCATCGGCATCCTGGCCGCTGTGGCCATCCCCGCCTACCAGGACTACACGGTCCGTACCAAGGTCTCTGAAGGCCTGTCGCTGGCTTCCGGTGCCAAGGCTACCGTCGCTGAAACCCGTCTGTCCGTGGGCACCTGGCGTGCTGACAACGCCGCCTACGGCCTGGCGCTGCCTGCTTCCATCGCTGGCAACAACGTGGCTTCTGTGGCAGCTGCCACCAACACCATCACCATCACCTACACCGGTGATGCGGCCATCCAGGGTAACGACATCATCATGACCGCTACCGTGGGCGCTGGCGGCGTGACCTGGTCCTGCACCGGCGGTGACGTGCTCGACAAGTATCGTCCGGCCAACTGCCGCTGATACGACTGTGGTAAAAACGGCCCACCTCTGGTGGGCCGTTTTGTTTTGAGGTCCCGCACTAAAACTTCAACAACAGGATCTGCGCCTTGCTGGACTCCTCTTCCCGGCACTCCCTGATGATTGTTGCCGGCAGTTTCCTCGGCCTGCTGGCCCTCACGCTCTGGGCCTTCGCCCCGGGTACCGGCGGCCAGCTGATCTTCGACGACATTCCCAACCTGATGCCGTGGCAGGACCTCGGCGACATCGACTCTGCCGCCAAGGCCGTCACGTTCACGTTTTCCGGCACCGGCATACCGGGCCGACCGCTCAGCCTGCTCAGCTTCCTCATCGACGACCAGAGCTGGTCGCCCGATATCCACGCGCTCAAGCGCACGAATCTCGCCATTCACCTGATCAACTTCTGCCTGGTGTTCTGGCTGTGCCTGAAAGTGTTCCGCTACCTGCGCCCGGATCTCGGGGAACAGCGCGGCACGCTGCTGGCGCTGCTCGCCGCCGGCATCTGGGCGCTGCATCCGCTGCAGGTCTCCAACGTCTCTTACATCATCCAGCGCATGAACCTGCTCAGCACGACGCTTGAGCTGGCAGGGTTGCTGGTCTTTCTGTACGGCAGGGAGCAGTTGCAGGAGACGCCGCGCAAGGCGCTGCTGCTGTGCTCCGTCGGCATCGGCCTGTTCATGCCGCTCGCGGTGCTGGCGAAGGAAAACGGCCTGCTGCTCTGCGTCTTCGCGCTGCTGGCAGAGCGGTTCTGCTTCACGCCGGTACGGCAGCGCTGGTGGCAACTGTGGAAGTTCACCTTCCTGTGGCTGCCGCTGCTGGCCTTCGTTGTCTATTACACGCTCATCAATCAGTCACTCGCGGCGGCTTATGCCGGACGCCCCTTCACGCTGGAGCAGCGCCTGCTGACGCAGGGCCCCGTCGTTGCCGACTATCTCTCGAAGCTGCTGCTGCCACGCCTGCAGGGCAGCGGGCTGTACTTCGACAACTTCCCGGTTTCCCGCTCCCTGCTGGAGCCGGCAACGCTCTTCGCCTGGACGGCGCTGGGTGGACTTCTGGCACTTGCCTGGACCTTGCGACGACGCCTGCCACTTTTCTCGTTCGGCATCTTCTTTTATTTCGGCGGCCATCTCATGGAGTCGACGGTCCTGCCGCTCGAAATGTACTTCGAGCACCGCAACTATCTGCCACAGGCCGGACTGTGGCTGGCCGTCGCAGGCCTGCTGGCCCATGCCCCCGCGCGCCTCCAGAAACCCATGACGGCCGCCGCTATCGTTTTCCTCGCCTTCCTGCTGCTGCTGACCCGCCAGAACGCCCACCTCTGGAGCCAGCCCCAACTGCAGACCGCCATGTGGTACCACGACAATCCCGGTTCACTGCGCACGTCGCTGGCCTATGCCGACCTGCTGCTGCGGCGGGGGGACTTCGGTGCATTGCAGCAGGTGCTCGAAAACACCCGGAAGCTCCATCCCGAGCAACTATCGGTGCGGGTCGCGCAACATTACGTCAGCTGTTACTGGCAGGACCTGCCCACCGACTTCAACGACCTGCCCGCGCTGGTGCCGGGCGCGCCCTTCGAGACGGCCAGCATCACCATGCTCGAGCAGATGCGGACACTGGGCAATGCTCCCGACATCCGCACCCGCCTCCGGCGCTGCAAGCCCATCACCGACCAGCAACTGGCCAACGTCTACCGGGCGATGGCGGGCAATCACCGCTTCGGCGGCGCACGCACGTTCTCGCGCCTCAACGAATTCCTGGCCGAGATCGCCACGAGCCAGGGCGACCTCAATGCCACCATGCATCATTACGACGAAGCCTTCAGGGCAAGCGGCGATCCGGTGTATCCCTACCGCCAGGCTGATCCAGGAGGCTGCGGAGTACGCGGCACGGACCGAGTCCAGCTTTGTCGGGCGCCATCGCCTGCTGCATCCCGAGCTACAGGACCGGCTTGAGGAGCTGAGGTCGCATCTGCGCAAGGCCATGGAGAAAGGTAATGCTCGCCAGGGCTGAGCATCTGCGTCCCGTCGTCCTGTTTGCCGCCGGCTGCATCTTGGCCGCGCTGCTTTATCTGCCGGGACTGAACGGTCCCTGGCTGCTTGACGATTTCGACAACCTGGCGCCCTTCCTTGCCCCGGAAGGCGC
Organism: Moraxellaceae bacterium; assembly: GCA_021156385.1. Classification (GTDB taxonomy): domain Bacteria; phylum Pseudomonadota; class Gammaproteobacteria; order Pseudomonadales; family Moraxellaceae; genus UBA2031. Next base: position 3,500 of record JAJNDL010000378.1, read on the forward strand.
CAGCCTCTCCTACGGGGAAATCATCCACTCCAATCCGTCCGGACCGCTTGGCCGTCCCGTGGCGATGGTCTCGTTCGCCGCCAACCATGCACTCGGCCTCTTTTCCACGCCGGCGCTGAAGGCCACGAACGTCCTCATCCATCTTCTCAACGGTCTGCTGGTCTTCCTGCTGCTGCAGCGGCTCTTCGCGCTACGCGCACCCGCAGCCTCTATCCGGCCGGCGACGTTCGCAGCCCTGCTTTCCGTCTGGTGGCTGCTGCTGCCGCTGCACATGAGCACGGTGCTCTACATCGTGCAGCGCATGACCGAGATCAGTAC
>JAJNDL010000379.1 GCA_021156385.1 Moraxellaceae bacterium
GTCCAGCGACTGGATTTCCGTGGTGCCTTCGTAGAGGCAGGCGATGCGCGTGTCGCGCACGATCTGCTCCATGCCCCACTCGCGGATGAAGCCGTGGCCACCGTAGACCTGCACGCCGTGGTTGGCGGCTTCATAACCGGCTTCGGTCAGGAAGGCCTTGGCGATCGGGGTCAGGAAGCTCATCAGGTCGTCGGCAGCCTTGCGGGCTTCTTCGGTCTCGGCACCGTGCACCTGGTCGGTGAAGGTGGAGAGCCAGTACACCAGCGCGCGGCCACCTTCGGCGAAGGCCTTCTGCGTCAGCAGCAGGTTGCGCACGGCGGGATGCACGATGATCGGATCGGCTTCCTTCTCCGGGCTCTTGGGACCGGAGAGCGAGCGCATGGCCAGGCGTTCCCTGGCGTACATCAGCGCGCCCTGGAAGGAACCTTCGGCGGCGCACACGCCCTGCAAAGCGGTGCCGACACGGGCCGTGTTCATGAAGGTGAACATGCAGTTCAGGCCCTTGTTGGGCGGGCCGATCAGGAAACCCTTGGCATTGTCGAAGTTCATCACGCAGGTGGCGGACGCCTTGATGCCCATCTTGTGCTCGATGGAGCCGCAGCTCACGCCGTTGCGTTCGCCGCTGGGCAGGAACTTGGGCACGATGAAGAGCGAGATGCCCTTGGTGCCCTTGGGGGCGTCCGGCAGGCGGGCCAGCACGATGTGCACGATGTTGCCGGCCATGTCGTGGTCGCCGGCGGAGATGAAGATCTTGTTGCCGGTAATGCTGTAGGAGCCGTCGGCATTCGGTTCCGCCTTGGTGCGGATGAGGCCGAGGTCAGAGCCGGCATGGGACTCGGTCAGGCACATGGTGCCCGTCCAGGTGCCTTCGATGAGCTTGGTCAGGTAGGTCTGCTTCTGCTCTTCGGTGCCGTGCGCTTCCAGGGTGTTGATGGCGCCGTGCGAGAGGCCGGGGTACATGGCCCAAGACCAGTTGGCGGTGCCGGTCATTTCCGAGACGGCGATGCCCAGCGAGGGCGGCAGGCCCTGGCCGCCGTATTCCACCGGTGCCGCCAGCGCGCCGAAGCCGAGCTCCACGAACTTGGCATAGGCTTCCTTGAAGCCCTTGGGCGTCGTCACCACGCCGTTGTCGAACCCGCAGCCTTCCTCGTCGCCGGTACGATTGATCGGCGAGAGTTCGTTCTCGGCGAACTGGGCGGCGGCTTCGAGCACGCTGTCGACGAGCTCGCGGTTGGTTTCGGCGAAGGCCGGGATGGACTGATAGTGCTTTTCGACTTCCAGCAGGTCGTGCAGGACGAACTGCATGTCACGGAGGGGGGCTTTGTATTGGGGCATGGTCGGGACCTCGCTGGTTCGGGCCTCGGGGCCCGTCTGATTCACGTTGCGGCCGCAGGAGTCGGCGGAAAAGCCGTGCACGCCGCAAAAGCCGCGCGAGTATGAAGCAGACGGCCCGGATAACCCACACTTATTGCTGACCGGTAGTTCACGGCCGGGCCAGGGCCGGCGCGGCTTTCACCTGAACTAAAGACCGACGCGGCGCGGAAGGCACTGCTACAAAACAGCGGGACCGGCCGGTCTGTCCAGGACGGGTCGGCGCGGGCCGGGAAACCCGCGCAGCGGCGGCACCGCACATGCCGGCAAGCAGGCCGGCTGCGCGGCAGTTCCGCGCGAGCGCCCCGTGTGTGCCGAGGAGTATTGGCTACAGCAGAGGGGCCAGCGTCAGTGCCGCCGCCCGTTCTTCCGGTGACGCTGCCGGGCGCCAGGGCAGGACGCCCAGGCAAGGGGCCGGCAGCAGCGCCTTCAGTGTCTCCACATTGTCCTCCAGTGCGGCCATGTCCGGCTCGACGACACTGCCGACCCATGCCGCCAGGCGCACACCGTCGCGCAGGATGGCCTCCGTGGTCAGGATGGCATGGTTGAGGCAGCCGAGGCGCAGGCCCACCACCAGGATCACCGGCAGGCCCAGGTCCCGGGGCAGCGCCGAGAGCATTTCACGCTCGTTCACCGGCACGCGCCAGCCGCCCGCTCCTTCCACCAGCGCGAGGTCGACGCGGCGCATCAGCGCGCCGCGGGCGAAGCCGCCGAGCTGCTGGATGGAGAGCCGGCGATTGGCGGCCCGTGCCGCCAGGTGCGGCGCCAGCGGTTGCGCCAGCGCAACGGGATTCACTTCCTCGTAGGCCAGCGGCTCGGTCATGGCCTGCATCAGCGCCAGTGCATCGGCATTGCGCAGGCCCTGCGGCGTTTCCTCGCAGCCGGCCGCGAGCGGCTTCAGTGCCAGTGTGCGCAGGCCTTGCGCCCTGGCCGCCGCCAGCAACGCGCAACTGACCGTGGTCTTGCCGACACCGGTGTCGGTGCCCGTCACGAAATATTTCTTCATGCGAGTTCACGCCGGCACTGCGCCAGCGCCTCCAGCAGGCGGTCGATGTCGGGGCGCGTATGCGTCGCGGTGAAGGTGATGCGCAAGCGCGCCGTGCCCACCGGCACCGTGGGGGGCCGGATGGCGCCGACCAGCAGGCCGCGCTCCTGCAGCGCCGCGCTCCAGGCCAGGGCGCGCTCGTTGCTACCGAGCACGACGGGCTGGATGGGCGTGGCGCTGGGCATGAGATCGAGGCCCAGCGTCGCCGCCTCGCGGCGGAAATGCGCGACATGCCCGCGCAGGATTTCACGTCGCTCCGGCTCCGCGCGCACGATGCGCAGGCTCGCGCGCGTGGCTGCCGCCACTGCCGGCGGCAGCGCCGTGGTGAAAAT
>JAJNDL010000380.1 GCA_021156385.1 Moraxellaceae bacterium
GACGTGCAGCGGATCCTGATTGGCCGAGGGTTGGCAACCTTATAGAGGTGCAGTCTTGGAGCGCATCAAGAGCATCCATTCTGATTGCGCGCTATCCACGGAGTGATGTTTTCGGCAATGAGGCGAGCGACGAGATCCTGGCCGGCATTCCCGAGGTGTGTGCCGGTATTCTCAAGACGACCCTTCAAGTGCTGGTGCGCGTCGAGAAACAGCCACTCGTCGTTTACGTAGCCTGCCAACCCCTTCTTCAGTTCGGCGAAGTTGCGTTCGTAGAAGTCGGGGGCTCCACGGGCGAACCACGATCGCGACAGTTCGTCGGGCAAGACAGCTTGCCAGACCAATGCGACCGGGATGCCTTGGAAATCGCGCTTGATCGACCTCAGGGCGTTGATGTGGTTGGCAATCACGACACGCTGGCGGAACTCTTCAGCCGACAGCCCGTGGAAGCCCATGCGCTTGTTGTATTCCTCTCGTGCGTCGATGGTCACGCGGTTGTAGTCATGCAACATCCGCAAGGACTGTCCCAATGCCGTTCGTTCCATCAGGTTCGGGAACATGTCGGACAACCACCGAACGTAGCCGGTTCCTTCGCTGCGCCGCACGACCTGGCTCAAGGCCAGGACTTCATTGAAGAAGTAGTATCCGTCGTTCTTGTTGTCCTCGGGTATCCGGTAGTCATTGCGGCCGGAGTAGCTGACGATCAGGTCGGGCTCGATAAGGTGCCCGAACCGATTCAGTGCAGTGAAGTTTTGGTGGCTTATCGAGCTGCCCATCGCCAGGTTGAAGACCTTCACGGTGACGCCGGTTGCTTCACTGGCTGCGGCGAGATGAGCTTCCAGACGTCGCGCGATGGTGTCGGCATTGCTTCGTGCCCCCCATCCTTGTGCGCCGGATCCGCCGGTCAGGATGATGCGTCTTTCGCAAGCCGATTTCGACGCCACGTTCAGCACGTCCACGTCGAAGAAGCCAAGTCGGCCGGTGGAGACGTCGAAGTCGTGGTAAGGCTGCTCCTCAAAGGCCATCTCGCCTTTGTGGTGGAAGCCGCTTTGCATATGCCAGCCTGTCCAGGGGTACAGGTCCAGTGTGCGGATCGTGCGCTCTCGATTGGCCACGTCGAGGCCTACCGCGAAGGGCTGGTCGTCCTTTCGCGACTGGTCGGCGACAAAAATGCCGAGCCAGATCGCCCCAACATAAAGTGCGGTGGCGAAAGACCAGCGCGCCAACACGGCAATGGTTCTTTTTATCATGCTACCCGCAATGGAGGCGTCTTGAGGGACCAATCGCCATCCGAGCGAAGTTGTAAGGCAACTCCACCGGGCGGTGAATCCGATCAATGTTTCAGATGTTGCAAGGTCTTCTTTCTCGCCTCACCGAAGCCGCAATGGCCGACCATATGCCGAGATGGCCGGGGCGGTGTGCTCGGCTGCAATTCAGATCCACGGCGGGTACGGATACGTATCGGACTACCTGGTGGAGAAGATCTGGCGAGACGTTCGCGTCCGTCAGATCTATGAGGGCACCAGCGACGTGCAACGCATCCTGATCGGCCGCGGTTTGTCAGCTTTGTAGGGGTCCTGCGATCCCTTGTTCCCGGGCCGTCCCCGTGCGACTATCAGCCGGTGTGAGGGCAAGAAGACCGCAAAAAAGCGGTTTTGGGGAGCACAGGGGGAGCCGGGCGACGGATGGTCGGTCGTGCGCCGTAACACTGCAATCGTCGTTGCAATCGCCGCAGCGCTGCTGTCGGCGACAAGCCTTGCTGTCGCTCAAGACAAGGACAAGGCTGCTGCCGACAAGCCCAAGGATCTCGGGCCCCTGGCCGCCCGCGTCATTCACATGCAAACCGCCTTCAATCCTGCCCTGCCGGGCTCGGGCGAGGGCGTGCGGATCTTCAGCCGCACCGTAAAGCATACCTCCGGCGGCACGCTGGCGATCAAGATCGTCGAGCCCGGCCGCATCGCGCCGACCGCCGACATGCTCGATGCGGTGATCGCGGGCGACCTCGAAGCGGCCTTCACCTGGTCCGGCTATGCCGCAGCCAAGGCACCGGTGTTCGACGTGTTCGCCACCGTGCCGTTCGGGCCGGGACCCGAGGACATGACGTCGTGGATGCTCGAAGGCGACGGCAGCCGCATCCATCGCGAGGCCTACGAGAAGCTGGGCGTCGTCGGCATTCCCTGCGGCATCCAGGGCGCCAAGGGCGGCGGCTGGTTCCGCACCGAGCTCAACAGCGTGGCCGACTTCAAGGGCCAGCGCCTGCGCTTTGGCCGCTACGCCGGCGAGGTGGTGGCAAAGCTGGGCGCCACCCAGGTGCCGCTGCCGCCGGGCGAGTTCTTCTACAAGCTGCAGCAGGGCACGGTCGACGGCGGCGAGATGTCGACGCCCGCCATCGATGCCGCACTCGGCTTCGACAAGCTCGGCCTGCCGTACTACATGCCGGGCTGGCAGCAGCCCTCGGCCGTGCTCGACTTCCTGATGCGCAAGGACAAGTGGGAGACGCTGTCGCCGATGCTGCGCATCCAGGTCGAGACCGCCTGCCGCGCCAACATCGCCTGGATGCTGAGCCGCTCGCCGCACCTGCAGGGCACGGCGATGGAGAAGCTCCGGGCCTCGGGCGTCGTCATCAGGCAGTGGTCGCCCGACCTCCTGAAGGTGTTCCGCGCCAAGTCCGAAATTGTCCTAAAGGAACAGGCCGAGCGCGATCCGGATTTCGCCGCGGCGCTCGCCAACCAGCGCGCCTTCATC
>JAJNDL010000381.1 GCA_021156385.1 Moraxellaceae bacterium
AGGGCCTTATCCCAGCACGCGGATGCCGAACTGCGCGAGCAGCGCCGCCGTCTCCGCCAGCGGCAATCCCACCACATTGCTGTAGCTGCCGTCGATACCGGCCACGAAGACCGCGCCCAAGCCCTGGATGGCATAACCGCCGGCCTTGTCGGCCGGCTCGCCGCTGGCCCAGTAGGCCTCCATCTCGGCCGGGGAAATGTCGCGGAAACGGACCGTGGTGGACACCACCTCGACGCGTATGTCGGCGCCACGGCCGACAGCGACGCCGGTCAGCACCCGGTGCGACCGCCCGGAGAGCGCCTGCCACATGGCCTCCGCCTCGGCCTGCGAACCTGGCTTGCCCAGCACGACGTCGCCCAGGGCCACCGTGGTATCGGCGGCAATCACCACGCCCTCCCCCGCCTGCACCAGACCGGCCCGTGCCTTGTCGCGCGCCAGCCGTAGCACATATTGCTCAGGGCTTTCGTCGCCCCGGCGCGACTCGTCCACGTCCACGCTCAGCACGGAGAACTGCAGCCCGATCTGCGCGAGCAGCTCGCGCCGGCGCGGCGACGTGGAAGCGAGATAAAGGGGAATCATTCTATGGAATCCAGACAGCGCACCCGGCGGCAGCAATGCCCGTGATCATAACGGCCGCCCCGCAAAATGCAGCAGGCGCCGCCGCAATTCCCGGCCGTCTCCCAGGAACTGGTTTTGGCTTTTCAACGGCAAGAGAGACGCGATGTGGCGTATCTGGCAAGGCGCAGACTGGGCGGTCCACCGGAGTTTACCGGGTGTAAATGAGGATGGGCCGCGCTGCAGCGCGGCCCGGCTCAGCGCTGGATGAAGCGGCGGAGGGAGACCATCACGGTGGGCCACAGCAGGGCGCTGGTCAGCGCCGGCAGCCAGTACAGCACCGAGGCCGGCGGCACCGCGACGATGCCGAGCAGGATGCGCTTGACCACGAGGCCTACCAGCACCAGCACCAGCACGAGGCCGCTGGTCTGCCAGATCGAGAACACCGCGACGCGGCGCCAGGACAGGCGGGTGAGATAGGCCACCACGGCCAGCATCAGCGGATGCACGCCGAACACCGTGCCCAGCAGCGCGTCCACCAGGATGCCGAGGAAGAAGCCGATCCACACGCCGACCAGGTTGGGCGCATTCAGGATCCAGAAGATGAGCACCATGGTGACGAAGTCGGGGCGCCAGTAGCTGAGCGCCTGCGGCAGCGGCAGCACGGCCAGCACGAAGGCGACCAGGAAGCTGAGCGGCAGTGCGAAGACGGGACTGCGGCGGCGGTTAACCATTGCTGCCTCCCTCGACGGCGGCCGGGGCCTGCACCCGCGCCGGGCGCGAGAAGAGCAGCAGCACATGGCGGCTGCGGTCGAGCTCGGCCACGGGCTTCAGCTGGATGTCGGCAAACTCGCTGGAGCCGGTCTTGGTGACCTTGGACACGACCCCCACCGGATAGCCGGCCGGGAAGCGCAGGCCGAGGCCGGAGGACAGCAGCAGGTCGCCGGCCTTCACGTCGGCCGACTCGGGCACGTACTGCAGCACCAAGCGGTCGATGTCGCCGGTGCCGGCCGCGATGGCACGGATACCGTTGCGTGCTATGCGGACCGGCAACGCATGCTCGCGGTCCGCAATCAGCATGGCACGCGATGTGCGCGGACCGACCTCGATGATCTGGCCCATGATGCCGCGGGCGTCGAGCACGGTCTGGCCGGCGTAGATGCCTTCGTCGGCGCCCTTGTTGATGAGCATGATGTGGCGGAAGGGATCGGGGTCGACGCCGACGATCTCGGCGATCATGACGCGGCCGTCGACCACGATGGTGGAGTCGATGAGGCCACGCAGGCGGGAGTTCTCGGCCGCGAGTTCCGAGAACTTCTGCAGGCGTCCGGACAGCACCAGCAACTGGCTCTTCAGGTACTGGTTCTCCTCGCGCACGGCCTCGGCGCTCATGCTGTTGTCCACCGCCCATTCGCTGAAGCGGCCTGGCCAGCTCATCAGTTCGTAGACTGGGGTAAAAAGGCCATTGAGCCGGTAGCGCACGGGATCGGTCACGCTCTTGAAGCGCGAGTCGACGAACATGAGGCCAATCGCCAGCAGCGTCGCGAAGAGCAGACGGTAGCCGCCGGTAGGCGTCTTGCTGAACAGGGTGGTTTCTATGACTCTTCTCCCGAATCGGCGTTCGGTGCTTTTTTCAGCTTAAAACAAAGAGCCGGCTGAAAGCCGGCTCATAGTCTCACATTGTTCCCTGAGGAGCCGCGGGGCCCGGTCTTCCGGCGTCCTGCCGGAGGGCTGATCCGTACCGTCCGGATCAGTCCACGAACAGCATGTCGTAGGCGGGATTGTCCATGAACTCCAGGGCGCGGCCACCACCACGGGCGACACAGGTCAGGGGGTCTTCCGCCACGATCACGGGGAGGCCGGTTTCCTTGCTGAGCAGCTTGTCGAGGTCGCGCAGCAGGGCGCCACCGCCGGTGAGGACCATGCCGCGCTCGGAGATGTCGGCGGAGAGTTCGGCCGGGGTCTGCTCGAGGGCGCTCTTCACGGCGCTGATGATGCCGGTCAGGGGGTCCTGCAGGGCACCGAGGATTTCATCGGAGTTCAGGGTGAAGGAGCGGGGCACCCCTTCGGCGAGGTTGCGGCCGCGCACTTCGATCTCGCGCAGCTCGCCGCCCGGGAAGGCAGTACCGATTTCCTGCTTGATGCGCTCGGCGGTGGATTCACCGATGAGGCAGCCATGCTGGCG
>JAJNDL010000382.1 GCA_021156385.1 Moraxellaceae bacterium
GTGCCGGCAACGAGCGCCGTGGAGCCGAGGAGGAAGGTGCGTCGCTGCATGGCTATCCCAGGAAGAGCTTGCGCGCGTGGTCGTTGAGGAAGCGGCCGCGCGGATCGAGTTGTCTGCGCATGCGCAGGAAGTCGTCGAAGCGCGGATACACCGCGCGCAGGTTGCGCGCCGAGAGCGTATGCAGCTTGCCCCAGTGCGGACGGCCCTGGTATTTCCAGAAGATCGGCTCGACCAGCTTGAAGAAGGGCCGGTAGTCCTGCTTGTGGTACTGGTGCACCGAGATCGAGGCGCCGGCGCGCTGGTAGAAGGGCGAGAGCCAGCAGTCGTCGGCGGCGACGTAGCGGAACTCGATGGGAAAGAACACGTTGATCTCCGCGCGGCGCATGGTCTCGATGCGCGTTCGGAGTCGCTGATGAAGGCGCCGACCAAGCGCTGGATCCAGGGGTTGGTCCACGGGAACCGGCGCGCGGTGTCGGCGGCGAAATCGAGCAGGCCGTTGTCGTCTTCCAGGGCCACCTGCGTCGGCGCGTCGGTGGTGATGTTCATGCGCTTGACGATGGCCTTGCCGCCGAAGGGAAAGGCGAAGAACTCCATGTGCCGGTGCTGGTCGCGCTCGCGCTCGAGCGCGCTGACAGCCTTCCCGATATCCATCACTTCCACGGTCTCGCGCAGACGGTAGGCGGCGCGGTTCTGCAGCGTGACCCGGGAGAGGATGCCGAGGCTGCCGATGGCGACGCGCGCGGCATCGAAGAGCTCGCGCTCCTGCGTCGCCGAGCAGTCGACCACGCTGCCATCGGCGGTGACCAGGCGCAACGCGGTGACGTTGCCGGAATAGCTCTTCAGCGCGCGGCCGGTGCCATGCGTGGCGGTGCTGATGGCACCGCCCAGCGACTGCATGTTGATGTCGGCCTCGTTGAGCAGGCCCTGGCCGATCTCCTTGAGCGCGGCGCCGGTGCTCGCGACGCGGGTGCCGGCCCGGAAGGTGGCGGTGAGCGCCTGCGCATCGTGCGCCACCAGGCCGTTCAGGGCTTCCAGCGAAATGATGGTGCCGTTGGTGTTCACCACGGGGCTGAAGGAGTGGCTGCCGCCGACCGCGCGGATGCTGCCCGTGGCCTTGCGCACGGCTTCGACGAGTGCGGTTTCGCTGTTGGGGTAAAGCAGTTGCGCGGGCGCGGCCTTCTGGCCGCCGGACCAGTTCTGCCATTGTTCCGCGGCACGTGCGCCGCGCGGCAGCAGCAGGCCAGTACCGGCGGCTAGGCCGAGGGCGCCGGCCTGCGCCAGGAAGCGGCGGCGCTCCGGCGAGGGTGGCTGGTCGCAATTCCCCATGGTGGATCCCTGTTCTTGTTTTCGCGTTATCTACGGCATCGGGTTTTCGTAGGTCGGGATTCATCCCGACGGCAACGCCGGAATCAGGCGCCTAGGTCGGGATGAATTCCGACCTATGAAACCGGCGCTTGAATCCGGGCAAGCGGCTGCCCTTGACGACTCCCGCCGAGTCAAGCATAAAGCTGAATAACCATCAACTTTTCCCGACGACCATGCCCCGCCTTTCCGCCTCGGAACGCGCCACCCGCACCCCCAGCCAGCGCGTCACCCCCGTCCAGGAGCGCGCGCGCCAGCGCATCGACGGCATCCTGGCCGCCACGGCCGGCCTGCTCCAGGCACAGGGCATCGAGGCCGTCAGCATGCTGGCCATCGCCGAGGCGGCCGGCATGACGCCGGCCACCGTCTACCGCTACTTCGACAACCGCATCGCCGTCTTCGCCGCGCTGGCCGAGCGCACCATGGCGGAGGTGGACGCGGCACTCACTTCGAAACTGCAGGCGATGGCCGCGGCGGAAGCACTGAGTGCAAAGGCGCTGCTCGACCTGCTCTACCGCGCCTACCGCGATGCGCCGGGCTATGTCGCCATCCTGCGCGCGCTGCGCGCCGAGCCGGCGCTGCAGGAGCTGGTGGCGGAGTCCAACCGGCGCATGGCGGCGGTGATCGCCGAGGTGCTGGCGGCGCGCACGAACCTTTCGCTCGCGCGGGCCGGACGCATCGGCTGGATCCTCAGCGAAATCTGCGAAGAGGTGGTGGAGGCGGCGCTGGTGGCCGAGGCGCGCGAGGCGCGGGCGCTGATGGCGGAAATGACGGAGATGGTGGAGGTGCTGCTGGCACACTACCTGGCGCAGGCGAAGTAGGGCACCGCAGCGCAGTGCCTGCGTGATACGGCGTGCCGTTATCCGGGGATGCCTGCAGGCCTCTGCGGTGCCGCAAACGGGGTTGCAGCCCTTGCCCTGCAAAATGAAAAACGCCCCGTGCAGGGGCGCTTTTCATGCATGGAGGCGACGATCCGTGCGCCGGCAGGCCACCGTCACCCCATGTCCGCATCGATATTGAGCAGCTTCTCCGGCGACAGGCGCACCGCCGCGCCCGTGGGGCAGGCGCGCACGCAGGCCGGACCGCCCTTCTGGTCCTTGCACATGTCGCACTTCACCGCCTTCTTGGGCACGTTGGCGTCGTAGTCGGCCTCGATCTCGCCGGGGCCGGAGCCGATGCCGAACAGCATCCACGAGATCAGGCTGCCCTTGCTCTCCGCCGGCGCCGGCGCGCGCATCTGGATCACGCCGTAGGGGCAGTTGCGCTCGCAGTTGCCGCAGCCGATGCAGGAATCCGTGATGTAGACCTCGCCGCTTTCCGAGCGCCGGATGGCGTCGGGCGGGCAGTCCTTCATGCAGTGCGGGTGCTCGCAGTGGCGGCAGGAGGTCGGCACGTGGATGTTGCCGACGGTGGGGCCGGCGGCGCGGTTGAGGCGCGACATGCCCTCGTGCGTTTCCGCGCAGGCAGTCTCGCAGTTGTTGCAGTGGATGCAGAGCGAGGCGTCGATGAGCAGCACGTCGGTGGACTCGCCGAGGCCCTGGCCCATGAGGAAGCGGATGACGTCG
>JAJNDL010000383.1 GCA_021156385.1 Moraxellaceae bacterium
CGCGAATCCCGAACTGCAGCAGAAGCTCGCCGGCGAATACGTGCTCGGCACGCTGCACGGCGCCGCGCGCCGCCGCTTCGAGAAACTGCTCGCGCAGGATCGCGCGCTGCAGCAGCAGGTGCAGGTGTGGGAACGCCGGCTCTCGCCCTGGCTGCGGGCCGCCCCGGCGGAGACGGTGCCGCCGCGCGTGTGGCAGGACATCCAGCGCCGGCTCGGCCACGCGCCGGAAAAAGCGGTGCGTGACACCGCGGGCCTCTGGAAGTGGCTGGGCCTGGGCAGCACGGCGCTGGCCGCCGCGCTCGCCGCCGTGCTCGTGCTGCGCCCCGCGCCCGCACCGTGCTGCGCCCCGCGCCCGCACCGCAGGTGATGATCGTGAAGGTGCCGGCCCCGGTGCCCGCGCCCGTGCCGGTGAGCGATGTCGCCGTGCTCAGTACCGACCAGGCCGAGCCGGTGTGGATCGTGCGCCGGCGCGGCAACGACGTGCTGGAGCTTTCCGGCCTCGCTGCGGTCGACGTACCGGCCGATCGCGACCTCGAGCTGTGGGCCATCCCCGAGGGTGGCGCACCGCAATCGCTGGGCGTCATCCGGCGCAGCGAAGCGACGAAGGCGGAAGTGGCGCTCGGCGCGGAGGCGCAGGCGCGGCTGGCAGGCGGCAAGGTGCTGGCGATCAGCCTGGAGCCCGCAGGCGGCTCGCCCACGGGCGCGCCGACGGGGCCGGTGCTGTATACGGGACGGCTGCAGGGTTAAGGCCGGTAGCCGCAGGCGGCTTGCTGTGCGGCTACCGTTATCCGGTCCGGAAAATCAGGCACCGGTCCTGACGGCATCCAGCAGACCGCCATACGTCAGCACGGTGCCCAGCCACGGCAGCGCAATCTCGACCCGGAAGTAATAGCGCCCGTCGCGGATCTCCTTGAAGGGAACCGCACGCGGCGCCAGCCAGGCCGGTAGCCGCAACCCGGCGACACGGATCTCGCGCTGCTGCCAGCGCCAGCCGCCGTTGGCGATTGTCACCCCGAGCCGCAATTCCACCGGCCACGATGCCTCGCGCCAGTAGCCGTCGGGAAAACGGCCGACCGGCTGGAAGCAGGACGTGAACCGGCCCGCACCGTTGACCGTACGCACCCAGCGCATCTCGCCGTCGCCATGGATGACGTGCACGTGCAGCGACGCCGTGCCGCGCGGCGGCATGCCCAAACGCCGGGCCAGGCGCTGCCCGACAAGGCCGGCCAGGCCGGTGCCTGTCTCGATGGAAATCGTCCCGCCGATCTCGCCTCCGCTGCGATGCAGCGCCTGGATCAACGGATGCAGGTGCGCGAAGGCGTCTCCGAACCAGCGCTCGGCGCTACTCATCCCGGGGGCCGCCGGCAGAGGGCTCATGGCCAGGGCGTGAGGGCCGATGGCCTCAGGGTTTGGCAGGGCGCTTGCCGGGCTTCGCTGCCTTCACGTGCTCGCTCAGCAGGAAGGATGCGCTGGAGTGGCAGGCGGCGTTGTTGTACCAGGCAATGATGCGGACACGGTCGAACTGCTTCGAGTTCGCCATGAACCAGGCCACCGGCCGGTCGTTGGCGCTGAAGAAGTTCAGCACCGAGTGCAGCTGCACGGGCTGGCCGATCTGCACGGCGCCGCCGTAGAAATCCAGATCGCCGAGCTTGTCCTTGGGGAACACGTAGACCGTGGAATCGGCGCCACCTTCCTTGCCGGCATTCAGGTACTCGAGTCGCTCGACCCGGATCTCCACCAGGTCCTCGATCTTCCCCGCATAGTCGGAAGGCGGGCAGGTGTCGGCCAGGACGGGCAGGGACAGCGTGGCAAGGGCAAGGGCAAGGGCGAACAGGCTTTTTTTCATTGTCGGGTACCTGGGTTGGGAAGACACGCCACCCGGCGGCGCCGGTGGCGGATGCAGCGGCAGCGTCTCATCCCTGAGCAAGCTGCGTGAGTACGGGCACTCCCTGCCGGCCCCGCCCCGAACATAGAGATTGCCGGGCCGGGAGGGAATAGGCGCGGATCTCAGATCCCCATCGACTGCAGCTTCTGCAGGGCGTCCGTCATCACCCGCGCCAGCACCGGGTGCTCGGCCTCGAGCCGGGCCTCCCAGCCCTGCAGCAGCGTCACCAGTGCCGACGGATCGGGCGGCTCGGCCACGCTGAATTCCTGCTCCAGGCTGTCCAGCGCCTGCTCCATCTCCGCCCGCGAGGCGCCGGACAGCTCCTGCTGGCGCAGGGCCGCGCGCACGGCCTCCAGCTGCTCCACCACCCCGGTCTTTTCCGGCTCGCTCATTTTGCCTCTCCTCTGGTTGCGACTTGCCTGATGGTAGGCCGATTCCCCGGCCAGCACAGCCTCCCGCGCCGCTGTTCCGCACCGCTGGCAAGGTCAACCAAATTCCCACGAAGCGCCCGGCAGCGCCGGCAGCCACTGCATAAACTGAAGAGACAAAACACCACAACAGGGTCCACAAGGAAAAACGCATGGCCCGGCCGCCCGATGCGCCCCAGCCGATCAGCAAGGCCGAACTCCTTCTTCTCCTCGACCTTCTGCCCGAGCAGATCGTGGTCTGGGACGAACGCGGTCGCCTGCTGCTTTGCAACTCGGTCTTTGCCGAGCACCAGCACCTTCCCTCGGCCGAGGCCGCGGCCGGCCTGCACAAGCGCGACATCCTCGACCCGCACAGCCTGCAGCATTCGTTGCGCGCGGATGCAGAGATCCTCGCCACCGGCCAGGCCACCTTCACGCCGGAAGAGGAGCGGGTCGGGCGCGACGGTCAGCGCCGCTACCTGAGCATCCGCAAACTGCCGCTGCGCCGCCCCGACGGCCGGGCGGCGGTGATCACGCTGATCAGCGACGTCACCGAGCACCGGCACCAGGAGCAGGCGCTGCAGCAGCAGACCAGGCAGCTGCGCCAGCTGCTCGACCTGCTGCCGCAGCACATCGTGATCTGGGACGAGCACGGCCGCGTGCTGCAGAGCAATGCCGGCTTCGCCCGCGCCAACGGCCGCGCCAACGGCTTTCCCTCGCCCGAGGCCATCATCGGCCGCGCCAAGGGCGAGTTCATGTCGCCGGCGCAGAAGGCGCTGTCCGATGCCGCCGATGCCGAGGTGCGCGCCCGGGGTCAGCCGCTCGAGCTCAGCCCCGGGCAGCCCTACCGCTGGGCCGACGGCGAGCACTACTTCCACCTCACCAAGGCGCCCTTCCTGCTGCCCGACGGCCGCACCGGCATCCTCACCGTCGCCACCGACATCAGCGAGCGCAAACGCCATGAGCAGGCGCTGCTGCAGAATGCGGCGCAACTGCGCCAGCTCATCGACCTGCTGCCGCAGCACGTGGTGGTGTGGGACGA
>JAJNDL010000017.1 GCA_021156385.1 Moraxellaceae bacterium
GTTTTCAGCGCTGCATCGGCAGCGCCGGCAGCTTCAGGCGGCGATATGGGCGGCGAGATGCGGTTGCACCAGCGCCAGCAGCAGGGCGATGTGATCGGGACGCGTATTCAGCGCCGGGATGTACTGGAAGCTGCCGCCGCCGGCGTGCAGGAAGAGCTCGCGGTTCTCCCCCGCGATTTCCTCCAGGGTTTCCAGGCAGTCGGCGGAGAACGCCGGACAGACCACCTGCACCGAAGCGATACCGGATCGCGCCCACTGCGACAGGAGCTCGTCCGTGTACGGCTGCACCCAGGGCTGGCGGCCGAAACGCGACTGGAAGCTCGCAGCCCAGGCCTCCGGCGGCAGGCGCAGGCGCTCCGCCACCAGCGCCGCAGTGGCGCGGCAACGCTCCGGGTAGGGGTCGCCTTTCTCTGCATACGCTTCCGGAATGCCGTGGAAGGAGAACAGCAGCCGCTCGCTGTGGCCATGCGCCATCCGGTGTTCCTCGATGGAGGCGGCGAGCGCGGCGATGTAGAGCGGATGCGCGAAGTAATCCTTGATGACGGTCACCGCCGGCAGGTTGCGCTGCCTTGCCAGCCACTGGCCGAGGGCATCGTAGGCGGCCGCGGAAGAGGTCGCGGAGTACTGCGGAAACATCGGCACCAGGACGACCTTCTCGATTCTCTCCGCCTGCAGCTTTGCCAGGGCGGAGGCCAGCGCGGGCTGGCCATAGGTCATGGCCGGCTCGACACGGATGTCGGCCCCGGGAAACACCGCGGTGAGCTCGGTCGCCAGCAGGGTGCATTGCTCGCGCAGGATGCGCCGCATCGGCGAGTCGCCGTCCTCCCAGATCAGCGCATAGTTGGCCGCCACTCGTCGCGGACGAAAGGGCAGGATGAAGAGATTCAGGATGAGCCACCACAGGAACCGCGGCACTTCGATGACGCGCGGATCGGAAAGGAACTGCCGCAGGTAGCGGCGCACGGCGGCAGGCGTGGGCGAGTCGGGTGTTCCCAGATTGACGAGCACCACTCCGAGACGGGGGCGCGACGACGTCGACATGCGAGGCTCCGGCGCAAAAAGGTTGGCGGTATTCAAGCAAATCCGCGCCAGCGCCGGAAGGATACGGACACGCCCGCTTCCGATGCGCGCAGGCGGGTCCTTTCACGTCGCGCAGAAAGCAGAACGCCGTGCGAGGCACGGCGTTCCGGCAAATGCTTCTTATATATAGAGGCGCATCAGGAGGCGAGCTGGGCGAAGATGCGGGCCTTGATCTCTTCCATCGGACCGACGCCTTCGACGCGCGCATACTTCGGCGTCGTACTCAGGCCGGCAGAGGCCAGCTTCTGGTAGAAGCCCACGAGCTGCTCGGTCTGGGTGTGGTAGACCTCGAGGCGCTTGCGGATGGTTTCTTCCTTGTCGTCGTCACGCTGCACCAGGTCTTCGCCGGTGGCGTCGTCCTTGCCGGCAACCTTGGGCGGGTTGTACTTGATGTGGTAGACGCGGCCGGAACCCGGATGCACGCGGCGGCCGCTAAGGCGCTCGATGATCTCTGCGTCGTCGACGTGGATCTCGATGACGTGGTCGATGTTCACGCCAGCGTCGATCATGGCCTGGGCCTGGGGAATCGTGCGCGGGAAGCCGTCGAAGAGGAAGCCCTTGGCGCAGTCGGGCTGGGCGATGCGGTCCTTCACGAGGCCGATGATGATGTCGTCGGAGACAAGGCCGCCGGCATCCATGATCTTCTTGGCGGCGACGCCGAGCTCGGTGCCGGCCTTGACGGCGGCGCGCAACATGTCGCCGGTGGAAATCTGCGGGATGCCGTATTGCTGCATGATGAGCTGGGCCTGCGTGCCCTTGCCCGCACCGGGCGCTCCCAGGAGGATGATGCGCATACCTGTTGTCACTCCAAATACATCAATAATTGAAAAACGGTTTCTGACGCCGTCAGGCCGGGAATAGGTCCGCGAACCTCGATCGGGCTCAGGGCGGGGCGGCACGGGAAAGGCCGAACGATACACGCGCCATCCGCCCAAGCCAAGCGCCCGGGCCGCCCCCTGCCGGGGCCATCCGCCGGCCCGGCGCCAGGCCGCCGGACCTCGAAAATATCAGTCCGCCACTAGCGGACGTTCCGGATCAGGAGCTCGACCTGCTGCAGGCCTCCGCTCTGGCGCACCGGCACGGCGATGGCCTCGAGGTCGCCCGGCTGCGGCTGCGGATCGCCATGGCGCGAGATGCGCGCCGATACCGCCACTTCCGGCACTGAAGATAGCGGACGCTCCGCCATCATGCTCTGGCTGTCGTCCAGCTCCAGCGTCAGCGGCAGGTCCCCGGCACGACGCTTGGCCACGGCCAGCGGCATCGGCGGCCCCTGCAGGGCGCGGGCGAAGACGTAGAGGTTGTCATCGGGGCTGAATTTGCCAGCCAGTGCACGGTCGATCTTCACGCGCACCCGGATGACCGGGCCGGCCACGGCCGCCTTCTGCTCCACCGTGGCCGGTCGGCCCAGGCGCGCTTTGGCGTCGGCCATCATGGCCTGCATTTCCTGCAGCATGGCCGGGTCGGCGCGCGAGGGATTCGGCAGGACCAGCAGGCGCTGCAGCATGGTCGCCGCGGTCGCGAAGTCGCCGCTCTGGTAGGCGAAGACACCGTAGATGCGCAATGCGTCCTCGTACTCGGGATAGTCCGCCAGCACGCCATCCAGCAGGCGCCGGCTCTGTGCATCGAGCTGGCGCTCGTTGCCGAAGATCAGCGCCAGCGCCATGCCCACCGCATATTCGGGATTCTCCGGCTGCAGCCGCCAGGCATGTTCCAGCGCCACGGTGGCCGGTTGCACCTGGCCTAGCCAGAGATAGGACTTGCCCAGCATCAGCCAGCCGCGATCGTCGCCGGGATTCTTCTGCAGACGGTCCTGCAGCAGGCGGATGCGGTTGGCCATGCCGAGCCGCTCCTCCTCGGCATGCGAGACTTCGCCGTCGCGCAGCAGGCGGTCCACGACCGGCCCCATTTCGCCGCGCACCTCCCACCACTCGTCCAGACTCTGCGGCGCCACGGCGGTGTAATAGAAAGCGGCGGCCAGGAGCGGCACGGACACGAAGGCGACGAGCGCGGCACGTCGCGACGTGGCGCGGTTCGCGCGGGCCGGCGCCGCCTCGGGCTCGAGCAGCAGCAGGTTACGCTCGAGCTCGGTGCGCAGCTCTGCCAGCGTCGCGGCATCGATGCGGGCGTCGGCGTGATCCTTCTCCAGCTCGGCGAGACGCTCGCGGAAAACACGGCGGTTCAGGGCGACGAGGTCCTGCTCGTCGTGACGCACGTCACGACGCAGCGGCAGCAGCACGAGGACCGTCGCAGCGACGGCCAGCAGAAGGGCGAGAATCCAGAAGACGATCATGAGCAGCATCAGGCCTTGTCGTTCGTATCGTCGAGCAGCTGCTGCAGCTTCTGCTGCTCTTCAGCCGACAGGGGAGCCGGGGTCGCGGACGGACGCCACACGCGCCAGACCAGCACGGTGGCGACCAGCAGCAACAGCACGAGCGGACCCAGCCACAGGAGCAGGGTTCCGGCGCGGAAAGGCGGACGATAGGTGATGAAGTCGCCATAGCGGTCGACCAGATAGGCGCGGATTTCCTCGTCCGACTTGCCTTCCTGCATCAGCCGGTAGGCCCGGTCCTTGAGATCCTTGGCGACGGCGGCATCGGAGCCGGAAAGATTCTGGTTCTGGCACTTGGGGCAGCGCAGCTCGTCGATGAGCTGGCGATAGCGCTGCTCCTCTTCGGGCGACTCGAACTGGTAGACGTCGATGGCGGCGGTCGCGATACCGCTCACGAACAAGATCAGCAGCAGCCAGCGCTTCATGTGCCCTCCTCCCCATCCGCCGGCAGCGGACGGCCCTCGACCAGCGCCTGGTAGCGCGGCTTCAGCACGGTTTCCCATTTTTTATCGTCGAGCACGCCGATGAAGCGGTAGCGGATCTGGCCGTCCTTATCCAGCAGATAGGTTTCCGGCGCGCCATAGACGCCAAGATCGAGGCCGAGGTCGCCATTCCCGTCGAAGACGGAAAAAAGGAAGGGATTGCCATGCAGCTCCAGGTATTTCAGCGCGGCCTCGTGATGATCCTTGTAGTTCACGCCGATGATGGGCACGCCGGCGCCGGCCATGCGCATCAGCGTCGGGTGCTCGACCTGGCAGGAGATGCACCAGGTGCCCCAGACGTTGAGCACGCTCACCTGCCCTTTCACATCCGCGGCAGTGAGCACCCTGTCCGGCTCGGTCAGCGAGGGCAGCTGGAAAGCGGGCATAGGCTTGCCGACGCGGGCCGACGGCAGCAGCGTGGGATCCGTGCCGAGGCGGCTGCCGAGCAGCACCGCCAGCACGACGAAGACCAGGAGGGGGCCGGCATAAAGCGCAATCCGCGTGGGCTTGTTCACGATGCCTGCTCCCCCGTCGCGATGGGTTTTTCCTGTTCCGCGCGCTGGCGCAGGCGGTAGCGGCGATCGCTGGCCGACAGGAAGCCGCCGACTGCCATCACCAGTGCACCCAGCCACAGCCAGCGCACGAAGGGCTTGTAGTAGATGCGCACGGCCCAGGCGGACGCCGTCGGATCGAGCGGCTCGCCGAGCGCGATGTAGAGATCGCGGAACAGGCCCGGATCGATGGCGGCCTCGGTCATGACATTGCGCTGCACGGCGTAGACGCGCTTCTCCGGATGCAGGGTGGCGACCGGCGCATCACCCCGGTAGACCTGGAATTCGCCGCGGCGCGCCACATAGTTCGGCCCCTCGTGCTCGGTCACGCCCTGAAAGATGAAGGTGTAGGGACCTTCGGTGAGACGGTCGCCTGCCGCCATGCGCACGTCTTTCTCGATGCTGTAGTGCGAAGTCAGCGCCACGCCCAGCACTGTCATGAGCAGGCCAAGATGGGCAAGCTGCATGCCGACATAGCTGCGCGAGAGACGGCGCAGGCCGGCCCAGGTGCCGGCCTTCGCGGTACGCACCTTCTGCACGAGGTCGCGCACGATGGCGATCAGCACGGCGAACACCAGCGTGCACGCTACGGCCACGCGCCAGTCGCCGGTGCCGAACCAGAGCAGCGGAAAACCCACGCCGAGCAGCAACCCGGCGACGAGGACGAGGCCGTAAGGCTGCATCAGGCTCCGGCCGTCGTGCCGCTTCCAGTTGGCCTGCGGCCCCATGCCGAGGAAGAACAGCAGGACCAGCATCAGCGGCGCGAAGAGCATGTTGAAGTACGGCGGGCCGACGGAAATCTTGCCGAGGTCGAAGGCGTCCGCTACCAGCGGGAAGAGCGTGCCGAGCAACACCACCGTGGTCGCCGTCAGCAGCAGCAGATTGTTGGCGAGCAGGAACATTTCGCGCGACACCAGCTCGTAGCGCGACTCACTGGCAAGCAGCGGGGCGCGCACCGCGAACAGCGTCAGCGAGCCACCGACCACGACGGTGAGGATGCCCAGCACAAACAGGCCGCGTGCCGGATCGGAGGCAAAGGCATGCACGGAGGTGAGCACCCCCGAACGCACGAGGAAGGTCCCGAGCAGGCTGAGCGCGAAGGCGATGATGGCGAGCAGCACGGTCCAGGCCTTGAACACGCCGCGCTTCTCCGTCACTGCCAGCGAGTGCAGCAGCGCGGTGCCGGCCAGCCAGGGCATGAAGGACGCATTCTCCACCGGATCCCAGAACCACCAGCCGCCCCAGCCGAGTTCGTAGTAGGCCCACCAGGAACCAAGCGCGATGCCCAGCGTCAGGAAGCACCAGGCCGCCAGCGTCCACGGCCGCGACCAGCGTGCCCAGGCCGAATCCAGGCGGCCGCCCATGAGGCCGGCGAGCGCGAAGGCGAAGGGCACGGCGAAACCCACATAACCCATGTAGAGCATGGGCGGATGGATGATGAGGCCCGGATCCTGCAGCAGCGGGTTGAGGTCGTTCCCGTCGGGCGGGAAGTCCGGCAACAGTCGCGCAAAGGGATTGGACGTCAGCAGGATGAAAAGCAGGAAGGCCACGCTCACGCTGCCGAGGATGGCCAGCACGCGCGCCGTCATGTCGCGCGGCAGGCTGCGGCTGAAGAGCGCCACCGCGGCCGTCCAGCCGGACAGCACCAGCGCCCAGAGCAGCAGCGAGCCTTCATGCCCGCCCCATACGGCCGAGACCTGGTAGAAGACCGGCAGGCGCGTATTGCTCTGTCGTGCGACGTAATCCAGCGTGAAGTCGTTGCTGATGAACGCGTGAACCAGCGCCAGGAAAGCGAAGAGGACGAGGCCGAACTGCACCACGGCAGCACTGCTGCCCACGGCCTGCGCTGCCGGATTGCGGACCCAGACGCCATAGAGCGGAAGGAAAAGCTGGACCAGGGACACGACAAGGGCCAGCACCAGGGCGAAATGGCCGAGTTCAGCGAACATCAGGACCCCACGTAGACGATTTCTGCCCAATGGCGCCAGGGCAGCAGTGCATCGGGCCGGTTGCGGAGACTTGCCCTTTTCCGCAGCCTGCCAAAGGAATTC
Source organism: Moraxellaceae bacterium (assembly GCA_021156385.1). Taxonomy (GTDB): domain Bacteria; phylum Pseudomonadota; class Gammaproteobacteria; order Pseudomonadales; family Moraxellaceae; genus UBA2031. The sequence continues at coordinate 6,494 of JAJNDL010000017.1, forward strand.
TCAGCACTTGGTATCAGGACGGCGCCATCATACGCAGCCCTTCCCTCATGTCCAGTTACTGTTCTTGAACGCCCCTGCCAAGGAATGGGAGTCCCCTACACATTTGGAAACATGTTGCGGGAAGGCAGGTCGCCAGACTGTCAAAAGCCCCCTGCTAGAATCTTCGGGCTTCATCCGGCACGGCCGTACACAACATCAATAACGCCGTTGCCCATGCCTCTCTTTATAACGTCTAAGGACAGCAGTACATGCGCAAGCACTCTTTCAACCGCGACGAACTCCTGTCGTGTGCCCACGGTGAACTGTTCGGGCCAGGGAACGCCCGCCTGCCGCTACCGAACATGCTGATGGTGGACCGCATCGCGACCATCACTGACGAAGGCGGCAATTACGGCAAGGGCGAAGTGATCGCCGAGCTCGACATCAATCCCGAGCTCTGGTTCTTCGCCTGCCATTTCGAAACCGACCCGGTGATGCCGGGCTGCCTCGGCGTCGACGCCATGTGGCAACTGCTCGGCTTCTGGCTGGGCTGGCGTGGCAATCCTGGCCGCGGCCGTGCCCTGGGTGCCGGCGAGATCAAGTTCTTCGGCCAGGTGTTGCCCAAGCACAAGAAAGTCACTTACCACCTGCACATCAAGCGCGTGGTGGAGCGCAAGCTGGTCATGGGCATCGCCGATGCCAGCATGCAGGTCGACGGCCGCGAGATCTACACGGCGCAGGATCTTCGCTGCGGTCTCTTCACCAGCACGGATGCCTTCTGATCCGGACTGTGCCGTACCAGCGCGATGCGAACGCGTCGCGCGATTGCCGCCCACTGCGGCATTCAGGCCGACAGGGATGATTCGGCAATAAAATGGCGGTACGGAATTCCGGCCGTCAGCTTAAATAAATGCAACAGGACGCTGCAAAACGAGGTAACCACATGCGACGTGTCGTAATCACCGGCCTGGGCATCGTCTCCAGCCTGGGCAATGACAAGCAGAGCGTGAGCGAGAGCCTGCGCCTCATGCGGTCCGGCATACGCGCCAATCCGGTCTATGCCGAAATGGGCTTCCGCAGCCAGATATCCGGCCGCCCCGATATTGATCTCGACGCACTCATCGACCGCAAGGACAAGCGCTTCATGGGTGATGCCGCAGCGTATGCCTACGTGGCCATGCAGCGCGCCATCGAGGATGCTGCGCTCACGCCCGAACAGGTTTCCCACCCACGCACCGGCCTCATCGCCGGCTCCGGCGGCGCCTCCACGCAGAACCTCGTCGACGCCGCCGACATCGCCCGCAGCCGCGGCATCAAGCGCATCGGTCCCTACATGGTGCCGCGCTGCATGGGCAGCACGGTCTCGGCCTGCCTCTCGACCTCGTTTGAGATCAAGGGCGTGAACTACTCCATCTCCTCCGCCTGCGCCACCAGCGCGCACTGCATCGGCAATGCCGCCGAGCAGATCCAGCTCGGCAAGCAGGACGTCATGTTCGCCGGCGGTGGCGAGGAAGAGCACTGGACACTCTCCAGCCTCTTCGACGCCATGGGTGCCATGTCCAGCAAGTACAACTCCACGCCCGAGCTCGCCTCGCGCGCCTATGACAAGGACCGCGACGGCTTCGTGATCGCGGGCGGCGGCGGCATGCTGGTACTGGAGGAATACGAGCATGCGCTGCAGCGTGGCGCGAAAATCTACGCGGAAATCATCGGCTACGGCGCCACCAGCGACGGCGCCGACATGGTCGCCCCGAGCGGCGAAGGCGCGATGCGCTGCATGAAGCTGGCGATGTCCACGGTGGACGGCCCGGTGGATTACCTGAATGCCCATGGCACCTCGACGCCCGCTGGCGACATCATGGAGCTGCGCGCCGTGCGCGAGGTCTTCGGTGAAAAGATGCCGAAGGTCAGCTCCACCAAATCGCTGTCCGGCCACTCGCTGGGCGCGGCCGGCGTGCACGAGGCCATCTACTGCCTGCTGATGCTGGAGGGCGATTTCATCACCGGTTCCGCCAACATCCAGACCCTGGATCCGGATGCCGAAGGCTTGCCCGTGGTGCGCAATACCATCGCCAATGCCGGATTGACGACCGTGATGTCCAACAGCTTCGGTTTCGGCGGCACCAATGCATCGCTGGTGATGCGCAAGCTCTGATCCCGTCCGGAAATCATGAAAAAAGCCGCTGCTCCGCGGCTTTTTTCGTTTTCTGCAGCAGGCGCCAGTCCTACTCCGCATCTCCGAGCACGAACTTTCGGGCCCTGCTTTCACCCGGCAGCATCAGCCCCGGCACGGCGATCAACTGCCCGTCCTCGAATACCAGCGGCAGGCGTTCACGCTCCCAGGGCGGCACCCCTGCTTCCTGCAGGAGGTTTTTCAGGTCGCGCGAGGGCTGCTCCGGCGCAGGGCGGTAACGTTCTCCGCCGCGGCGATAACGCACCCGCCAGGGTCGCTCCGGCGTGGCCGCTCCTTCCAGGATGAGCCGGCGCCCGTCCGGCAGCGCCAGTGGCGCCTCGCCACTCCACTCCGTTTCCCAGTCCCGCGGAATGACCGCCAGGGGTTTCATGGCATACAGGTGCGTGCGGTAGCGGCGCAGTTCGCAACCCGCCCACGCCAGCCGCGGCATGGCATCTTCACGCGCCTGGACGACATTCCCGATGACACGGCTCAGCACGGCTTCGTCCGGCAGCAGGAAGGCCTGCTGCTGCAGCCAGTAGCGCAGCAGCAGCTTCTGTCGCGGCAAGGACAGCGGTTGCAGGACAGCGAGCGACAGGCGACCGGCTGCATCGATGCCATCCGTCGCGAGCTCGGCCGCAAGCTCCTGCAGCAGGGCATCCGCCTCCTGCAGGCGGGCAGCCGTCGCGGCCAGCGTGTCTTTCACGCCAGGCCAGCGCGCCTGCAGGCGCGGCAGCACTTCCAGCCGCAGGTAGTTGCGGTCGTAGCGGACATCCCGGTTCGATTCGTCCTCGATCCACTGCAGGCCCTGCATCCGTGCATAGTCCTGCAGGGCACTGCGCGGCAGGGAGAGCAGTGGCCGCCACTGCGGCACCGCGAGCCGGGCCCCGATGCGCAACCGGGATGCGCCGCGCATGGCGCCAAGTCCCTTCACACCGGCCCCGCGCACGAGGCGGAAGAGCAAGGTCTCGGCCTGGTCGTCCCGATGCTGGGCCAGCACCAGGGCCTCCCCTGCCTCGAGGCTCGCTGCGAATGCCGCATAGCGGGCGGAACGTGCCGCTCCCTCCAGGCTGGGCTCCTGCGCCACCTGGACGCGGTGGATTTCCAGCGGCACCTGCAGCGCATCGCATAACGCTGCCACTTTCCCGGCCCAGGCATCGGCATGCGGACTCAGGCCGTGATGCACATGCACGGCCCGCAGCGCGAGCGCGAACTCTGCGGCCACTTTCTTCAACACATGCAGCAGCACCGTGGAATCCAGCCCGCCCGACAAGCCCAGGACCAGGCACCGCAGGCCGGGCGCCTGCGGCAGCTGCGCTTGCAGGAAGGCTCTGACGGTCTGTTCGGGCACGATGGCTATTCCGGAAAAATGGCGCGGAGCGCTCACATGAAAACGCCGGCGGTTGCCGGCGTTG